>NZ_KV821641.1:14488-57446 GCF_001815685.1 Neisseria sp. HMSC056A03 | reverse complement strand
GCCGTCTGAAATATTTCAGACGGCCTTTTTCGATGGAATTTAGAATGTTTTTTGCGAATCAAGCAATAAGGTAACCGGCCCATCATTGCAAAGGGAAACCTGCATATGGGTTTGGAATCTGCCGGTTTCGACAGTCAATCCATGTTCGCGTAGAAGTTGTGCGGTGTATTGATAAAGTTTATCCGCTAGTTCTGCGGGTGCGGCATTGGAGAAAGATGGGCGGCGGCCGCTGCGCGCATCGGCGTAAAGGGTAAACTGGGAAACCAGTAATATCGAGCCGCCGACATCTTTGAGCGATAAATTTAATTTTCCGTTTTCGTCTTCAAAGATACGTAGGTTGGCGGTTTTATCCGCAATGTATTTGGCGTCCGCTTCTGTATCGGTGTGGGTAACGCCGAGCAATATCATAAATCCGTTGTTGATTTCGCCGCAGGTTTCACAGGAGTTTTCGGACAAAACGTCAACTTTGGCTTGGGTAACTTTTTGGATAACAGCGCGCATAATCTTGTGTGAATAAAAGGAGTTGTAAAAAAGGGCGTAAGATACGCCCTCTGAGTTCAAATATAGTTTCAGACGGCCTGAAACCATTGAATTAATTTACGGATTAATGCCGTTTTCTTTCAAGATACGTTCGATCTGATTCTCGACTTTTTGTCGTTTGACAGCTTGGGCAATCTGATTGCGTACCAGTTCGAAAGGTTCGGCATTAGGATTACGCTCTACGGCGCTGAGTTTAAACAGATAAAAACGGTTTCCCATCTGAATCGGCTCATGCGTTACATCACCTCGGTTCATGTCGGCAAAAGCGGTAGCCAGTTGAGGCGAAAGCTGCTGCGGAGAGATGAAGCCGTCGAACTCTTGTTCGGGGTTGGGATAGCGTTTCATCAGCTCTTCAAATGACAAGCCTTTGAGCAGCAGTTCTTGCGCTGCGCGGACTTCTTCAGCTGAAGCAAAGCTGACTTGTTGCAGCTTGATGATGCGTGTTTGCTGGTCGTAGAAACGGCGCAATTCGGCATCGTCAACCACAGTTTGGCGTTCTAAATAAGCAGCGTATTGGTTGGCATAAAACTCAGCTTCAACGTTTTTAAACTGATTCTGTACTTCTGCATCTTTATCCAAACCAGCCTTGATGGCTTCATTTTTCAAAATTTCCAAAGTCTGCAAACGTGTAACCACATCTTTGCGGATTGCCTGACCATCGGGTTTGGCAGTCTGGTTGGGATGTTGATCGGCTTGTCTTAATACTTCGGCGACCATGCTGTCGATACGTGCAGGATCGATTTCAGGTGCTTTGGCGGTTGCCAAGCCGACGGTTGATAGGGTGAGGATAGCCAAAACGGCAGTTTTGGGCTTGATGTTCATGTGAGTTCCTTATTGCCCGCCGTTATCACGGCGGGCACGTTATATTATTTGTTGACTTTGATGCTGGCTTTTTTCAGCAATGATTGAATGGCCGCATCAACACGGGCTGCCTGTAAGTCGCTGCCAATCTCGTTTTTAGCGGCTTCGTAAGAAGGTACGGTAACGTTACGACGGTCATTGACATAGAAAACGGCGTACAAATTACCGTTTTGCAGTGGCGTTTTAGTGTGTGCACCTTTTTTCAGGTCTTTGACAGCAGCGTAAAGCGGAGGCGCTGATTCTTGCAAATCTTTAAGCGGGATATAAGCTTTAGGGATGCCGCCGGCTTTTTTGGCCGCTTCGTCAATTGAGTATTGGTTCAATACCGAAACAAAGCTTTTTTTCGCATCCAAATCGGCAATGGCTTTTTGGGCATTGCTGCTGCTGTCGGTCACGATTTCGCCCAGTTGGACTTCCTGAGTACCTTTATAGAAGTTGCTGAAGTCGTTGTAAGCGGCTTTGACATCTTTTTCTTGAACAGGATATTGACGGACGATATGCGCCGCGAAAGCTTGGCCTAGCAAATCATTTTCGAAAACTGCCCATTCGGTTTTGAAGGTGGCTTTTTTATCTGCGCCTTGCTTGGCGGCATCTGCACGCGCTTGCTCCAATGCAGCTTTGAATTCAGCGCTTTGATCCAGTTTTAATTTTTTGGCTTCTTGGGTAACAACAGTGCTGATAATTTGGCGTTCAGTCAGCATTTGACGCAATTCAGGAGTGTCTTGAACGTTCGGGTTGCTGGCGCGTACGGAAGCAACTTGGTCATCGATAACGCTGCTGTCGATGGCTTGACCGTTGACGGTTACCAAAGTTTGGGCAAACAGTGTGCCGGAAGTCAGGGCAAGCATCAAGGCTGAAGCAAAGTAGGTTTTTTTCATCGTATTTCTCTTTTAAATTAATGATTGGAAATAAATTAATGATTAGAAATCAAAGTTTAAGTAGTAATCTTAATGGAAGTATTCGTCCGGCGTGGCCGCTTTGATACTGAGTGCATGAATCAGGCCGTCTGAAAACAAGTCCTGTAAAAGCTGCTTAATCATACGTTGCCGCTGGAGGCGGCCAATGTTTTCAAATGCGTTGCTGACCACCACTATGGCGTAATGCCCGCCGCCTTTATTACCGGCATGGCCGGCATGCAGATGGCTTTCATCTTCAAAATCGAAGAACTCAGGCTCAAGCGTTCGCAGGCGTTCCTCGATAATTTGACGAATATTGCTCATTTGAACACGGCTTTAAAGGGTTTAATCAATACTTCTGCGTATACGCCGGCATCGACGTAAGGGTCTTGTTCTGCCCATTCTTGTGCAGCGTCCAAAGATTCAAATTGAGCCACAATTAGGCTGCCGGAAACACGTTCCGGATTATCTGGTAGAGGATTGGGGCCGGCAGTCAGCAGAAGGCCTTGCGCTTTCAATTCTTCTAAGCGTGCCAAATGAGCAGGGCGGGCCGCCATGCGTGCTTCGTGGACATCTTCGGCATCAGTGGCCAAAAGCATGAAATATTCCATTATTGATCCTCCTTAGGCTGGAAACGCATCAGATACATACCCTGTGCGATGGAAAAAATGATTGTGAAGCCCAATGTGCCGAACAGTTTGTAATTGACCCATTGGTCTGGAAAATACGTAAAGACAAAGAGGTTGGCCGCACCCATAAAAATTAGGAAGCCAATCCATGCATAAGTCAGGCGTGTCCATACAAAATCAGGGAGCTGCATTTCTTTGCCCATGACGGCTTTAAGCCCGTTTTTACCGGCCAGGTGGCTGAACAGCATGACGATCGCGCCGATCCAAAACAGAACGGTTGGTTTCCACATGATAAAGCGGTTGTCTTTCAGCAGAATCGTTGCACCGCCAAAAAAGACAATCAAAATCAGGCTGACCCATTGCATGGTGTCCAGCTTGCGGTGTTTCCAAAAGGTCAGCGCAGCTTGGGCAATACCGACGATAACCGCAACAGTTGTTGCGGCAATCATGTCTTTGGTGATGATGTATGTGATGAAAAATAAGAATACGGCGAATAAGTCGCTCAAAATCTTCATATATTAATGATGAAACTAATTGAGTAAATGCTAATCATACAGGGAGATGTGTTTTTTTGCACGTTTCACCATGACTTTAATATCGCACATATTTATATGAAATATTTGTTTTGGGTTGGCGAAATTTGTAAAAAAGAAACACAAGCATGCAAAAGTAATAGATTTGCTAAGGAATTTTAGGCTGAATAGCCTCTATTGCTTGGCAGGAATGGGTTAAAAATATATCATGACGTAATATCTAGTAAATATATGGTTAAATGCGTGCACATTGGTTAGTACCATAATTTCCGAACAGGGGATCAGTTTTGAAAAAACATCACAATATTAAATTAATTACAGCTTCTATTGCTTTAATGACATCGCTCAGTGCCTCTGCAGGTTTGGGCGGCTTGAATGTTCAATCTCATTTGGGTGAGCCTTTTACAGGCAGTATCACTGTAACTGGCGAGGAAGCTCAGGCTCTGCTTAATGGCGGTAAGGCCACTATTTCAAATGGCAATTTGCGCGCAGCGGTACGCAAATCAGGCGATAAGGCAGTCGTTACCATCCGCTCTTCTAAAGCCATCAAAGATCCTGTTTTGGTTTTCCAAGTAGGTGTCGGCGCGCAATCGCGTGAGTACACCGCTATTATCGATCCGGCCGGATATGATTCTAAAGATGCTGCATCTGTTCGTATCCGTCCGGCCACTGAATCTCAATCTTCCGAGCCGACACGCAATGCCCGACAGCCTGCAACTAAAAACAATAAAGCAGCAGGTAATCAGACAGCTCGAGCGCGTAAGGATGTACAGCGTAAGGCTGAGAAAAAACAAGTTCAGACGGCCTCTGCTAAAAACGATACGGCTGCACGTTCAGGCAGACAGCATTTGGTGCGTACGGGTGAAACCCTGATTGCCATCGCGTCCAGCATCCGTCCGCAAGGTATGACCCTGGATCAAACCATTCAGGCTTTGGTAAATGCCAACCCGGATGTGTTTATCGATAACAATGCCAACCGTATGTTGGCAGGTAAAGTACTGAATATTCCAAACCGTAGCGAATTGCAACGCTTGGCTGCGTCTGCTCCTGCTAAAACCAATACAGCGACAGAGAAAGGCAATGAAGCCGTCAATGCAACAGAAGCTAAAACAGAAAAACCTGTTGTTCAGCCTGAGGCTCAAACTGAAGCCCAGGTTAAAGATGCTGGTGTAAATACACAGCAACAGGAAGAAGTGAAACAAGCTTCAGCTGAACAAGCAGAACAAGCAGCATCTACAGGGGTCAATGAAAACACCGCATCGACTGTTCCTGCATCTGATGGTCAAGAAGCTATGGCTTCTGATGCTCAAGAGAATGTAGTGGCTTCTGAGCCTGTTGCAACCACGGATTCTGTCGCGGAGCAAACAGAAAGCGAATCAGACGGCAATTTATGGAAATGGTTATTGGCAGGCGGTGCAGCCCTTATTGCTGCTTGGTTGTTGTTGAAAGCTGCCGGTAAACGTAATGACGAGCTGGAAGAAGCACCTGTAAGCCGTAAGGATGAAGAGAAGGTTGTACAGAAAAATGTTGCTGCTTCAGCTGCTGCGGTTGCTGCAACTAAAGTAACGCCGTCTGAAAAAACTCAAGACGGTCTGTTTATCGAAGATGATTTCGAAGATGATGTGGTTATCAATGAAGTAGAAGAATCTTCCAATATCGATGATGTCAAACTTGATTTGGGTAAGATTGACAATAGTCAGGCAGGTATTCTTTCAGGTGCAGTAACGCATGATGTTGAGACAGAGCAACGCCGCCATGCTGATTGGGATAGTATCGAATCAACAGAAAGCGTGTACGAGCCTGAACCAGAAAATCCGTATCAGCCAGTATCGGTTGTTATGCCGGAACGTAAAGAAGAGCAGGTAAATACATTTGCTGAGTTTGATTTGGCGGCAGAGAAAAAAGTCTCCGAGTCAAGAAATGAAGAGCCACTCGAGTTTACGGTAGAAACCCCTGAAGTTTCAGACAGCCATGTGCTGCCATTCGATGTCAAGCAAGATCAAGACTTGCAAATTCAAGAAATCAAAGAAGAAGTAGAGAAAGAAGAAGCTGCTTCTGAGTTTGTGATTGAAGAAGGTGCATTGGAATGGGGAGCTGAAGATGTTTCAGTGGCTGCCGATAAAAGCAATAGTGAAAGAGGCTTTGTTTCAGAATCAGTCGGCATGACTGCACCGCTTGAAGCCAAATATGATTTGGCAAAGATGTATATCGAAATCGGTGATCCTGAAGCGGCTCGAGAAACATTGCAAGGGCTGATTGAAGAGGCTGAAGGCGATATTCTGCATAAAGCCCAAAAATTGATGAAAGAACTTGGCGCATAAGTGCCAGTCAAATGAAGATGCCGTTTCAGACGGCATCTTTTTTATGGTAAATTAAAAAGCAAGATTTTGTCTGAGTCTATGATTGGTTGGGTAAGATTTCAGCTTTATATGATGGTTGAAGATAAAGGCCGTCTGAAATACATGAGAGGCGTGTGTTGATCACGCCTTTTTAATATTGGTTACCTGAGTGTAGGCAACAATATCAATTTACAAGAAGTATAAGAAATGACTGAACAAGCAAATACAACAGGGCATCTGATGCAGCGTTGGGCTTTGACCCTCTCTTATGACGGTAGCCGTTTTTATGGTTGGCAAAAACAGGCTGGAGATTTGCCGACTGTTCAGACGGCCTTAGAGCAGGCCTTGTCTTCAATAGCAGGGGAGCAAATTAATACTATTGTTGCGGGAAGGACGGATACAGGTGTGCATGCAACTGCTCAGGTAGTGCATTTTGATACATCAGTAAGTCGTCCTGAGCAAGCATGGGTGCGGGGTGTCAATACGCATTTGCCTGATGGTGTTGCTGTGTTGGTTGCGCAAAAAGTTGCACCTTATTTTCATGCCCGATTTGATGCTTATGGCCGCCATTATCGTTATTTATTGGAATCCTCACCGGTTCGTTCTCCATTATTGGTTGGCAGAGTAGGGTGGACGCATTTGAAATTAAATTTAAATCTGATGAGGCAGGCTGCTGCCTTATTGGAGGGTGAGCATGACTTTTCCAGTTTTCGAGCGGCTGAATGTCAGGCGAAATCTCCTATAAAAACACTATATAGGACAAGTATTAGTGGAACTTCTCGCTATCTGTGCCTTGATTTGCATGGGAATGCATTCTTGCATCATATGGTGCGCAATATTATGGGTGCATTGGTGTATGTGGGAAGTGGCAGAATCAGTGTGGATGAGTTTGAGTCGGTCTTTCATGCCAAAAGTAGATTGAAGGCTCCGCCAACTTTTATGTCTGATGGTCTGTATTTAACAGGTGTTGACTATCCTGATGAGTTTGGAGTGACACAGCTATCTTTGCCCGAGTGGATGAGCGTTCTAGGTAATGATTTTCAGACGGCCTAACTGCGGATTGTTGGTATAAAAGCAACAAAATAGCGTGATTGATGTGTAAATTAATAAAGTGTTGTAAAAATGCAAATATTGGTTTTAAATAAATTTATCATTGATTTTAAATAATAAATTTCTACTTTTGGGGTTGTCTCTACCTTTATTTGGTTTCTGCGGTAGTGGGGGGGAGTTGAATAAAGTTTGTTTTTTTAGAGAGGAGCAATTATAGTAACAGTCATGGAATCGCTGATTCCAGCGATAAAGTAAGCCTAAGCGGATTATCCGGTCTGCTTAAGTTATTTCTTCACAATAGAAAAGGAATACAGCAATGAAAAAATCTCTGATTGCTCTGACTTTGGCAGCTCTGCCTGTTGCAGCTATGGCTGATGTGACTCTGTACGGTCAAATCAAAGCTGGTGTAGAAATTTCTCAAACTAAAGAGAAAGTTGCAGGTCAAACTACTAAATCTAAAACCGCTACTGAGATTGCTGACTTCGGCTCTCGTATCGGTTTCAAAGGTCACGAACACTTGGGTAGCAACCTGAATGCTATTTGGCAAGTTGAACAAAACACTTCTATTGCCGGTGGTAACTCTGGTTTTGCTAACCGTGAATCTTTCATCGGTTTAGAAGGTGGCTTCGGTAAAGTTCGTTTCGGTAACTTGGATACTGCTCTGAACGAAAGCAGCGACAGCTTCGACCCTTGGGAGTCTAGTGATGCTAACGCAGATGCTCTGCAATTGGGTAAAATCAAACGTGTAGATTCTCGTAAAGTATCTGTACGTTACGACACCCCTGTATTTGGTGGTTTCAGCGCAAGCGTACAATACCAACCTCGTGACAATGCTAACCCTAGCGATAAATACGATCACGCTGTGAAAAGCCGTGCATCTTACGACTTGGGCTTGAACTATGAAAATTCTGGCTTCTTCGGTCGCTACGCTGGTTCTTTCGCTAAACATGCTGTCTTGGATGCTGGCTACTTGGATACATTCAACGGCAACACTACCTTGACTGCTGGTACTTACAAAGATCACCAAGCTCACCGTCTGACTGCTGGTTACGATGCTAACAATCTGATGGTTGCTGTTGTAGGTCAATACGAAGGCTTCAAAGAAGATGTCGCAAATGCTAAGAAAAACGAACGTGTTGAAGTTGGTGCAACTGCGGCTTACCGCTTCGGTAACGTAACTCCTCGTGTTTCTTACGCTCACGGTTTCAAAGCTAAAGAAAAAGGCGTGAAACAAGAGAACAGCGTTTACAACCAAGTTATCGTTGGTGCTGACTACGACTTCTCTAAACGTACTTCTGCCCTGTTGTCAGCCGGTTGGTTGAAAGAAGGCAAAGGCGACAACACATACGAGAAAACTGCTGGTACTGTTGGCCTGCGTCACAAATTCTAATCTGACTTAAGATTAGTCTGAAAAAGAGCCTGTTTTATACAGGCTCTTTTTGTTTTTGCAAGAAATGTATTTTGTCATTGCAGGGGCAGGTTAAAGTATCTTCGATATTCGTTTTCAGACGGCCTATGGAAATTTAAGTCAGGTTATATTCTATTTAATATATGCTAAATGAAATTTTAGAAATCATTTTGAGAATTATTATGAATAAGTTAACAATATAAAGATGGTCATTGGATTAAGTTGATTTTCCTATATTTCATGTCTACTAATAAAAGATTTATTTTTATAGTTCTAAAGTATTATTAGCATGTAGAATTTGGTTTTAAGATTTGTAAATTTGATTTTAATCAAATTATTGCCGATAGATGATTCATATAATATCAGTATTTAGAGTATCGATATATCGGGAATAGCCATGTCCTGTCTTGAAATAAAGTGCTTAAGTGGCATTTGGAAACGAATCCTTGTGCTTTTTGCTGTGTTTTCTATGATGATAGTAAGCCTGCCTGCTTACGCGGAGCGCTTGCCTGATTTCTTGGCAAAAATTCAGCCTTCTGAAATTTTTCCTGGTGCTGATCGCTACGGCAAACCTGAAGGTAAGCCTTTGGTTGCTCGTGTATATAAAGGCGAAGAGCAGCTTGGTTTGGTTTATATCACGACTGATGTGGTCAATACGCGTGGTTATTCGAGTAAGCCGATTGATACGATGATCGCATTGGCCAATGATGGCACTATTGCGGGAGCAAAATTGGTTGAACATCATGAACCAATTATGCTAATTGGTATTCCGCAATCCCGTGTCGATAAATTCATTGATAAATATATTGGCTTAAATTTTATTAAAAATCCTCCGCAGCCTGGCGTGGCTCCCGCGGATATCATCAGCGGTGCGACTGTAACGTTGATGGTGATTAACGACAGTATTCAGCGTTCTGTCAAATCGGTTATTCATCAATATCATTTGGGTACTGATAAAGCGACTCAAGCCGGTGCTGCTGCCGCTTCTGGTGAGCAGGCTGCAAATGAGCCTGCGGTTCAAACCCGTCCCCGTCGTGCTGTGAATCCTGATAAACAAGACATTCAGTCTTGGAATGCGTTGTTAGAACAAAAAGCTGTTGGTCATCTGCATATTTCTGTTGATGATATCAACAAATTATTTGAAAAAGGCGGTAAAGCCGGTGTTGCAGATCATGCAGAGCAGGGTGATGGTAACGATACATTCGTTGATTTATATGTCGCTTTGGTCAGCCAACCTTCTATCGGTAAAAGCCTTTTAGGTGAGGCAGGTTGGAATAATCTGCAAAAACGTTTGCAACCAGGTCAACAGGCAATTATGGTTGCCGGTGAAGGCCGATACTCTTGGAAGGGCTCAGGCTATGTGCGTGGCGGTATCTTTGACCGTATCGAAATGATTCAGGGCGATACCAGCTTCCGTTTTACCGATGCACAACATGAGCGTGTGGTTGCTTTGGCAGCGGAAGGTGCGCCTGCATTTAAAGAGGTTTCTTGGTTTACTATCCCTGAAGGTGTGGAATTTGATGCTGCCGAGCCATGGCGTTTACAACTGATGATTCAACGTGTGTTGAGCGTTAACGATAAAGCTTTCGTAACTGCAGATTTGGATTACGAATTGCCAAAAGGCTACTATGTCGATGATCCAAAAGCACCACCTGTTGAAATCAGTGCGCCGGTTGAGCAAGTTGCGGCTGTAGCTTCAGCTCCTGAAAGTACGGGTATTGCCGAAGATGCGACTGCTGGTGATGATGGTGTTTCCAACCAACTTTGGAAACAGGTTTGGAAAGCTAAACAAGGTCAAATTATTGTTGTCGGTATTGCTTTGACAATTCTCCTGTTGGTATTCCTATTCCAAGACTGGATTGTACGTTACGAAAAATGGTATGACCGTTTCCGCCTATGCTTCTTGACATTTACCTTGGTTTATATTGGTTGGTATGCGCAAGCACAATTATCGGTTGTCAATACGCTGACCTTGTTCTCCGCAATTTTGACTGAGTTCCACTGGGAATTTTTCCTGATGGATCCGCTGGTGTTCATTCTGTGGCTCTTTACAGCGGCGACCATGCTGTTGTGGAACAGGGGTACGTTCTGCGGCTGGCTGTGTCCTTTCGGTTCATTGCAGGAGTTGACCAATCGTGTTGCTAAAAAACTGGGCGTAAAACAAATTACTGTGCCACATTTGTTGCATACGCGCCTGACAGCCATTAAATACGTTATCTTCTTCGGTTTGCTGGCTATTTCCCTGTACGATTTGGGTACTGCTGAAAAATTTGCAGAAGTTGAACCTTTCAAAACCGCAATTATTCTGAAGTTTATGCGCGAATGGTGGTTTGTATTGTTTGCTGCAGCTTTGCTGATTGCCGGTTTGTTTATCGAACGTTTCTTCTGTCGTTATCTGTGTCCTTTGGGTGCGGGTATCGCATTGCCGGGTCGCTTCCGTGTGTTTGACTGGCTGCGCCGCTATAAAATGTGTGGCAACCCTTGTCAGATTTGTACACATGAATGTCCGGTTCAGGCCATTGCACCAGAAGGCGATATTCATCCGAACGAATGTATCCAATGCCTGCATTGCCAGGTAATGTATCACCACGATACACGTTGTCCTCAAGTAGTGGCAACGAATAAGAAAAAACAAAAACAAGCGGCGGCAAAATCTGAGCAGTACGATGCGGCAGCAACGAAAAATGCTCAAGAACAAGTTGTTCAGTTTGTTAAAAAAGAATCGGCAATTAGTGTTGATAAGTAGTTATTTATAAAAAAGAGGGCTGTATCGGCAGCCCGACTTAGAAATTTTTTCATCGGTAGGCCGTCTGAAAAAAATCGGCCGCCGGATTTTATCCAAGGAGTGTCGTATGTCAGACGAAAAATTAGAACAAAACGGCTTAAGCCGTCGTTCATTCTTAGGTACTGCCGCTGCTTCCGGTGCAGGTATTGCCGGTGCCGGTTTGTTGGGCTTGGCCGGTTGCTCTAACGGTGAGGGTGACAAAGCTGCCGCTTCTGGCGCAGCTCCTGCTGAAAAAGCAGCTGCTCATTCTGCCGAGCCGGGCAAAATGACTTCCGAAGTGGGTCCAGGTGAACTTGACCAATACTACGGTTTCCTCTCAGGCGGTCAATCAGGCGAAATGCGCTTGATCGGTTTGCCGTCTATGCGCGAACTGATGCGTATCCCTGTATTCAATATGGACAGCGCTACCGGTTGGGGTCGTACTAATGAGAGCTTGAAAGTCCTCAACGGAAATATTACCGAAGAAACCCGTAAATTCTTGCAAGACAGCGGTTTGCGTTGCTACCCTAACGGCGACTTGCACCACCCACACTTGTCTTTCACCGACCAAACTTACGATGGCCGTTATGCTTACGCCAACGATAAAGCAAACACCCGTGTTTGCCGTATCCGCTTGGATGTGATGAAAACCGATAAAATCATTGATATTCCTAATGCTTCAGGTATCCACGGCCTGCGTCCGCAACGTTATCCGAAAACCGGTTACGTTTTTGCCAACGGCGAGCATATCGTTCCTGTTGACGGCGTAGGCAAATGGGATGATCCTAAAACTTGGAATGCCGTTTATACCGCAATTGACGGCGAAACCATGGAGATCGCATGGCAAGTTTTGGTAGACGGTAACTTGGACAACGGCGATGCCGACTACCAAGGTAAATACTCTTTCTCTACCTGCTATAACTCTGAGCGCGCTCTGACTGTACAAGGTGCTTCTTCTAACGAGCAAGACTGGTGTGTAGTATTTAACCTGGCTGCTATCGAAGAAGGCATCAAAAAAGGCGACTTCAAAGAAGTTAACGGCGTGAAAATGTTGGACGGCCGTGCAGAAGCCAACTCTCCATACACCCGCTACATCCCTGTGCCTAACTCTCCTCACGGCTGTAACGCAAGCCCTGACGGCAAATACATCATGCTCAACGGTAAACTGTCTCCAACCGTTACCGTATTGGATGTCAGCAAACTGGACGATTTGTTTGCAGGCAAAATCAAAGAGCGCGATGTTGTCGTAGCTGAGCCTCAACTGGGTCTTGGCCCTTTACACACTGCATTTGACGGTCGCGGCAATGCTTATACAACATTGTTTATCGACAGCCAAATGGTGAAATGGAACATCGACGATGCGATTAAAGCCTACAAAGGCGAGAAAATCGATCCGATCAAACAAAAACTGGACGTTCACTATCAACCTGGTCACAACCACACTACCATGGGCGAAACCAAAGAAGCCGACGGTAAATGGTTGGTGTCTTTGAACAAATTCTCCAAAGACCGTTTCCTGAACGCAGGCCCTCTGAAACCTGAGTGTGACCAATTGATCGACATCTCCGGCGACGAAATGCGTCTGGTTCACGACAACCCGACTTTTGCAGAACCGCACGACTTCTGTCTGGTTTCCGCTTCCAAAGTGAACCCAAGCAAAACTTGGGACCGCAAAGACCCATGGTTCTGGAAAGATGCTTTGGAACAAGCGCAAAAAGACGGCGTTGAGTTGGAAAAAGCTGCTAAAGTCGTACGCGAAGGCAACAAAGTACGCGTGTACATGACTGCCGTTGCGCCTGCATTCAGTATCCCTCAATTTGAAGTGAACCAAGGCGACGAAGTGACCGTATACGTGACCAACGTTGAGACTATTGAGGACTTGACTCACGGCTTCACTTTGGAAGGCTACGGTATCGCTATGGAGATTAGCCCGCAAGCGACATCTTCTGTAACCTTCAAAGCAGTCCGTCCAGGCGTACACTGGTACTACTGCCAATGGTTCTGCCACGCATTGCACATGGAAATGTCAGGCCAAATGATTGTTAAACCAAAATAATTTTGGTTTGATGATTTAATCCTTCAGGCCGTCTGAAAAGACATTCTTTCAGACGGCCTTTATAGCAAAGCTGTTTGTCAGCCAGTATGGCAATGAGATATAAGCCATCATCAGACAGCTTTGCTATAACATCAAAATACCTGTTTCTGCATATGTTTATCATGTAGAAAACAGGCCGTCTGAAATTGAGATATGATTATGACGCATACACCATCCCATCGTTCCAAATGGCAACGTGCCGCATTCGTATTGCTGTTGGGCAGTATGGTTCAGACGGCCTTTGCCGCAGTCATTAACGTATCTGCACAAGACAATCTCAATGATGCTTTAGCGCGCTCCCAAGCCGGCGATACGCTCAAGCTTGCCTCCGGTACATACAAGACCAAACTCTATATCGACAAACCGATTACCATTGAAGGGCCGACTGACCGCTCCGCCAAGATTATTGGCGACAGGAGCGGACGTACCATTGCCGTTCATGCGCCTGACGTGACTCTGCGTAATCTGACTGTTTCCAATTCAGGCTTGAGCCTGCCGGCCATGGATGCGGGTATTTATCTTGAGGAAACGGCTCCGCGCGCATTGATTGAACACAATAATGTCTTGGACAACTCTGTCGGCGTGTACATCCATGGAGCGGCAGAATCGATGGTGCGCGAAAATAAGATTGTCGGGGAAGCTACATTGCGCGTGAATGAGCGCGGTAATGGCGTAACGGTTTGGAATGCGCCGGGTGCGCAAGTAGTCGACAACGATATTTCCAAAGGCCGTGACGGTATTTTCTCCAATACCAGTACAAACAATACCTATAAAGGCAATCGTTTCAGCGATTTGCGTTTTGCAGTGCATTATATGTACACCAACGACAGCGAGGTTAGCAACAACATCTCCGTTGGCAACAATATGGGCTATGTGTTGATGTTCTCAGAGCGTCTTAAAGTGTATGGCAATATCGCCGTGGGCAGCCGTGACCAAGGTATCATGCTCAATTACGTCAACTATTCCGATATTAACGACAACATTATCAATAAAGCCGGTAAATGCGTATTCGCCTATAACGCCAACTTCAATAAAATTTTTGACAACCATTTTGAAAACTGTCAAATCGGTATTCACTTTACCGCGGCCATTGAAGGCACAAGCCTGTTCAATAATTCGTTTATCAACAACGAAAGCCAAGTCAAATACGTCAGCACCCGTTTCCTTGATTGGGGAGAGGGCGGACGAGGCAATTATTGGAGCGACAACAGCGCATTCGATCTTGATGGCGATGGTTTTGGCGACAACGCCTATCGACCGAACGGCATCATCGATCAAATCATTTGGCGCGCTCCCGTGTCCCGTTTGCTGATGAACAGTCCTGCCGTCAGTATTGTCAAATGGGCGCAATCACAGTTCCCCGCTATTTTGCCGGGCGGCGTCATCGACAGTAAGCCATTGATGAAACCGATCAGCAACAAAACAAGTACCAAATACGAAGCCATGAAGGATGAGCTGTTGCACGAAGCCAATACGCGCCAATCCAATTGGAGTAATGCCGAAAACGGATCTTTGAATTAAACATGTTTTCAGACGGCCTTTTGAATGAGGCCGTCTGAAACGGCACAAAGGAATTATTCATGACCAACCACGTCGAATTAAGAAACGTGACTAAACAATTCGGCAGTCAAAAAGCCGTCAACCAAGTCGATTTAGTCCTCAAAGCAGGCGAAAGCGTCGGCATGGCAGGGCATAACGGTGCAGGCAAATCCACCATCATGAAGCTGATACTCGGCCTGATTACGCCGACCGAAGGCGAAGTCATGTTGCTGGGCGAGCGTACCGGCAGCAAGGCAGGCGCACTGCTTCGCAGTCAAATCGGCTACCTGCCTGAAACCGTCGCGCTTCATCCTTCATTGACCGGCATTGAAACCATGGATTTCTATGCCAAGCTGAAAAAACAGCCCTTGAGTAAAAACCGTGAGTTGTTGGAACGCGTCGGTATTTCTCAAGCGGCACGCCGCCGTGTCGGCACTTACTCCAAAGGTATGCGCCAGCGTCTCGCTTTGGCACAAGCCTTGTTGGGCGAGCCTAAAGTCTTATTGTTTGACGAACCGACCACAGGCCTTGACCCGGCTTCACGCCAAATGTTTTACGAAGTCGTGCGCGAGCTGAATGGACGCGGTGCAACCGTATTGCTCAGCACGCACGCGCTTGCCGAACTCGATGGCCACGCCGACCGCATTATCGTCATGAAAAATGGCGTGAAAGTTGCCGATGGCAGCATGGATGAGCTGCATGTCCAAAGTGGTTTGCCGTTGACCGTCAATGTCCGTTTGAAAGAAGCGCGCCCGTTGAGCGAGCGTTGGCAGCCGCTTTCAGACGGCCTGTCGTATAAAGCGCAATGTAAAGCCGAAGAGCGCATGGGACTTTTGAGCGAATTGGGTGATTTGGGCAACCTTGCCTATATCGATATCCATACTCCGACACTCGACGACATGTACGCACAATTCTTAAAAAGGGAGGACGTATGAACCCCGTTTGGATTATCACCGGAAAAGAAGTCCGCGACAGCCTGCGCAACCGCTGGGTACTCGCCGCCTCCGTCCTGCTCGCTGCCCTCGCCCTCTCATTGGGCTTCCTCGGCAGCTCGCCCACAGGCTCGGTTAAAGTCGATCCGTTGACCGTTACCGTTGTCAGCCTCTCCAGCCTGTCCATCTTCCTGATCCCGCTCATCGCCATGCTCCTCTCCTACGATTCCCTCATCGGCGAAATCGAACGCGGCACTATGGCGCTGCTGTTGAGCTACCCCGTTTCCCGCAACCAAATCCTTGCCGGAAAATTCATCGGACACCTCATCATCCTCGCCCTTGCCACCACCGCAGGCTACGGAATCGCTGGCATCACGCTCCAACTCGCCAACGGCAGCTTCGACATCGCCGCATGGAAACCCTTCGCCCTCCTGATTGCCGCCAGCGTCATTTTGGGCGCGGCATTCCTGTCCATGGGCTACCTCATCAGCGCGAAAGTTAAAGAACGCGGTACCGCCGCCGGTATCGCCATCGGCGTATGGCTGTTTTTTGTGGTGATTTTCGATATGGCGCTTTTGGGTATTTTGGTTGCCGATACTGAACAAGTCATTACTGCACCTGTTGTAGAAACCATTCTCTTGTTCAATCCTTCCGACATTTACCGTCTGCTCAACCTGACCGGCTATGAAAACACCGCCATGTACGCAGGTATGGCCGGTTTGAGCGATCAAATCAGCCTGACTATGCCGGTTTTGCTGACGGCGCAGGTATTATGGGTTATCATTCCCTTGGTCTTAGCCGCCTGGATTTTCGGAAAGAGACAAATATGAGAAAAATATTATTTACAGCATTCACCATCCTTGCTTTATCTGCTTGTAGCAAACAGGAAAATACTCCTCCGCCTGCGCCCCAACAAATCAGCGACAGCGCAGTCGGTCATTACTGCAGCATGAATTTGACCGAACACAACGGTCCTAAAGCGCAAATCTTCTTGAACGGCAAACCTGACAAACCGGTTTGGTTTTCCACCATCAAGCAGATGTTCGGCTACACCAAGCTGCCTGAAGAGCCTAAAGGCATTAATGCCATCTATGTTACCGATATGGGCAAAGTCAAAGATTGGGAAAAACCCAATGCCGACGCCGAATGGATAGATGCGAAAAAAGCCTATTATGTTATCGAAAGCAGCTTTATCGGCGGTATGGGGGCGGAAGACGCGCTTCCGTTTGCCGACAAGGCTCAGGCTGAAAAATTCGCCAAAGAAAAAGGCGGCAGGGTAGTTGGTTTTGCAGAGATGCCCGACGAATACATTTTTAAATAAAACAACCAATAAAGGCCGTCTGAAACAGTTTCAGACGGCCTTTGCGTTGGAAGCTGCCGATTGATGATTTCATGAATGCGGCTTTCAATGTAAAGATAAAAATCCAAGGAATACTTTATGTCCACCCCTTTAACGCGCCGCCGTTTCCTTGCCATAGCCGCCACACTTGCCGCCGGTGTCGGCATTCCCTTTGCCATCAGCCGCAAAACCAATCAGCAGACTCATTCGGCCAGCCCGAATCAAGAAGAGCAGCCAGTTATTTGGAGAGGCATTGCATTGGGTTCGGGCGCGGAATTGCGGTTGTTCGGCGTTGAGCGCAAGCAGGCGGAGATATTGGTCAACAAAGTATTGGCGGAAGTTTCACGATTGGAAAAAATCTTTAGCCTGTATCGGGACGACAGCCTGATCAGCCGTTTAAATCGAGAAGGCCGTCTGAAAAATCCGCCATCCGATTTTTTGCAGCTGCTCAGCATCAGCCGAGATATTCATCAGCTGACACAGGGTGCATTTGATCCCAGTATTCAGCCATTGTGGAATCTGTATGCCGACCATTTTAGGCGAAACCCTAAAACCGAAACGCCGCCATCCGAACGCAGTATCAAAGACACGCTCAAATTAGTGGATTTCAACAAAGTTGATTTTGATACCAAAGAAATCCGTTTTGCCCAAAAAGGCATGGGCTTGTCGCTCAACGGCATTGCGCAGGGCTATATCACTGATAAAGTAGTCGAGTTATTAAAGCAGCAAGGCGTTACCCAAGCATTGATTGATATGGGGGAGATTTACGGCTTTGATAATGCCAACCAGCGCGAGTGGAATGTCAGCATTCGCAATCCCGATCAAGAAGACCAAATCTTGACCACGATTGCCATGAAAAACCAAGCCTTTGCCACATCGGGCGGCTATGGCACGGTAATGGACGAAGCTGGCAAATTTACCCATCTTTTTGATCCGCGAACAGGCGGAAGCCAACCGCGTTATAAAAGCATGAGCGTCATGGCGGAGAGTGCGGCGGTTGCCGATGCCTTTTCTACCGCATTCTCCATTATGGATGAGGCGGCCATCCGTACTGCGGCTCAAGTTAAAAAGGCACAGGTTTGGCTGGTGATGCCGAATAATGAATTGAAGAAAATTGGAGGCTGAGGGAAGGGCGGCCTTGCCTGTGATTTTGACTATGTGTATAGGCAGGGAAGGCTTGATTGCTGAAAAAATGGAGGATAAAAAAGAAGGGCTGCCCAAGAGGGCAACCCTGAAACTCTTGCAGCTGGGAGTAATTAGCAAGAGATTACGACACTTAAAACAAAAATTCACTCATTTCAAAGCACGAAGCTTTAATATCCAAGCAAAACGGTATTTCGACCGCTCAAACCCCTTCGATACGGAGAAACACAACATATATGGGGAAATCCGACAAAGTGGTTTGAAGCAATTCAGATGAACGGTCTGTAATGCAGATAACCGGATGTCTTTAGATGAAAGGTATAATATCAGGATAAGCGGAACATTACTAGTGAATATTATAAAAAAGTAGAATAATTCATTTAGTGATTGATTCTATTGAATAAAAACATGATTTCTTATTGAACTTTTTTACAACATATTGATTTGGTTTAAAAAGGGAATTATGTAAGTATTTGGCGTTAATCAAAAAACTTGTTTCAAGCTTTGGGAATAGATAATCAATAGAAAAAGGCCGTCTGAATGTTCAGACGGCCTTTTTCAAAAAGTTACTTATTTGGTTGCAGAAGCAGTAGAAGCAGCTTCGGCTTGAGCGCCTGCAGCTGCGTTTTCACCCCATGCAGCAGGATATTTGTAACCGGCAAAGCGTTTTTGTGAGTAGGCTTTGAACTCGTCAGAGTTGTAGGCTTCGGCTACATCTTTCAGCCATTGGCTGTCTTTGTCGGCAGTGCGGACGGCAGACCAGTTAACGTAGGCAAAGCTTGGCTCTTGGAACAGGGCTTCAGTCAGTTTCATGCCGCTGCTCATGGCGTAGTTGCCGTTAACGATGGCAAAGTCAACGTCGGCACGGCTGCGTGGCAGTTGGGCGGCTTCAAGCTCTACGATTTGGATGTTTTTCGGATTTTCGGCAATATCGTTTTTAGAAGCAGTCAGCGGATTAACGTCGGCTTTCAGTTTAATCCAGCCCAATTCGTTCAACATAACCAATGCACGGGCAAAGTTAGATGGGTCGTTAGGTGCAGAAACGCTGGCACCGTCTTTCACTTCGTCCAAAGATTTCAGTTTGCCAGGGTACAGGCCCAAAGGTGCAGTCGGTACTTGGAAGGCTTCAACGATGTCCAGTTTGTGTTCTTTTTTGAAGTCGTCCAGATAAGGTTTGTGTTGGAAGATGTTGATGTCCAATTCGCCTTCAGCCAAAGCAAGGTTGGGGCGGACATAGTCGGTGAACTCGATCAGTTTGACTTTATAGCCTTTTTTCTCCAAAGCCGGTTGGATTTGGTCTTTTACCATATCGCCGAAGTCGCCGACGGTTGTACCGAAGACGATTTCTTTTTTCTCTGCGCCGTTGTCGGCAGAGGAAGCGGCAGAAGCAGCAGGCGCGCTGTCTTTTTGACCGCCGCAGGCAGCCAGTACGATGGCGAGCGCAGCGGCTGAAAGGGTTTTGAAGAATGTGTTGATTTGCATATTTTGCTCCTGATGGATGATAAAACGGTTTCAGACGGCCTCAAGCTGCCGCCGTCAAAATAAAGAGGGATTGTAAATCTATTTTGGAACTATGAGGATGTTTTTTGTAAACTTATTTGGAATATATATATCCTAATATGTTCTAAATAGATAACGGGCCGTCTGAAAAATAGTAAGTCCATTTCAGACGGCCTGGTTTGTTTAACGTTTATCCAGTTTGCGTGCCAATCTGTTGCCGATACCTTGAATCAGGATAACGAGTAAAACCAGGATGGCGACGATGAAGATGATGACTTCCATTTGATAGCGGTAGTAGCCGTAACGGATGGCAAGGTCGCCCAAACCGCCGCCGCCAATCATACCTGCTGCCGCGCTGTACGACAGAAGGCCGATAGCCAGTACGGTAATGCTGGAAACCATACCTGCACGCGCCTCATTTAAAAGCACTTTACAGATGATGCTCATGGTCGAAGCACCCATTGCGGAGGCCGCTTCAATCACGCCTCTGGGCACTTCGCGCAGGTTTTGCTCGACCAGACGGGCGAAGTAGAACAGGCCGGATACGCTCAATACCAATGAGGCGGCAACCGGGCCGATGGTCGTGCCGATGATGGCGCGTGTAACAGGAATCATGGCAATCATCAGGATGACGAAAGGGAATGCACGCATCAGGTTGACCAGGTTGTCTAAAAATAAATTCAGCTGTTTGTTGTAGTGCAACTGATGACTTGACGTCACAAACAGCAATACGCCCAAAATCGTACCGAAGATAACGGCGAAAGTAGTCGATAGACCGACCATAATAAAGGTTTCGCCCAAGGCTTGGATAATTTCGCCCTTCATGCTGACGATGGTCTCAACAGCACTTTCAAATGTCAAATTTGCCATATTAGTCCTCTCGAATCAGCTCTTGCCCGATTTCGGATTGGGCATGGATTTGGTTGCCGTGTACTTCAACGATTTCCAGCAGACGGCCTTTGTCCAAGAGGGCGGCACGGTCGCACAGGCGGCGGATAACGCTCATTTCGTGGGTAACGATGACGATGGTTACGTTGAAACGTCGGTTGATGTCTTCCAAACACTTCAAAACGCTGCGCGTAGTGGCGGGGTCGAGGGCGGAAGTGGGTTCGTCGGCGAGGATGACTTGAGGTTGCGGCGCCAGCGCGCGGGCAATGCCGACACGTTGTTTTTGACCGCCGGAAAGTTGGGACGGGTAATGGTTGGCACGGTCTTGCAAGTCGACGATTTCCAAACATTCTTCAACACGCGCTTGGATTTTTTTAGACGGCCATTTGGCAATTTCTAAAGGAAAAGCGACGTTTTCGGCAACGGTACGGTTGCTCAATAGGTTGAACTGTTGGAACACCATGCCGATGTTTTGTCGGGCGTGGCGCAGTTGCGTGGCGTTGAGCGCGGTCAGTTCTTGGCCGCACACGCTGACGGTACCTGTATCCGGACGTTCCAATAAGTTAATCAGACGCAACAAGGTGGATTTGCCTGCACCGGAGTAGCCCATCAGGCCAAAGATTTCACCCTGTTTGATTTTGAGGCTGGTCGGCTCGACGGCGACAAAGTCTTTTTTGTCGCGTGTTTGATAGTGTTTGGAAACGTGATCCAGAATAATCATGGTTTATCCGTGTTTTCTTTAATTCGTGTGGCCATCAGGGTGTGCAGACGGCGGTTGTCGGCGCGTGCAACAGTAAATTGCAGGCTGCCGATGATGACTTTTTCGCCGCGTACGGGCAGATGCCCCAACTCTTGAATGACCAGGCCGCCGATGGTGTCGGCTTCTTCGCTGCTGTATTCCGTACCGAAGAAGGTGTTGATGTCTTCGATTTCGGTAGCCGCGTGGATGCGCCAGCGTTCGGAAGAAACGGCATGGATGTTGTCGGCGCTGTCGTCTTCGTCAAACTCGTCTTCGATTTCGCCGACGATTTGCTCGATGATGTCTTCAAAGGTGACCAAGCCGGATGTGCCGCCGTATTCGTCGATGACAATCGCCATGTGGTTACGCTGTTCGCGGAACTCTTTTAAAAGGGCGGTCAAAGATTTGCCTTCGGGAACGAAAACGGCAGGGCGCAAGACGGATTGCAGGTGGAACTGCTCGGGGTTGAACATATATTTGAGTAGGTCTTTGGCGTGCAAAATACCCAAAACTTCGTCTTTGTCTTCGCCGATGACGGGGAAACGCGAATGGGCGGTTTCGATGACGTAGGCCGTGATGCGCTCGATGCTGTCGTTCTCTTTCAATACGTTCATGCGGCTGCGCGTAATCATCGCATCGCGCACTTCCAGCTCGGCAAAGTCCAATACTTTTTCCAGCCGGGTCAGTGTCTCGGCGTCAAAAACTTCCTGCTCGTGTGCTTGGCGCAGCAGGGTCAATACGTCTTCGGCGGAGTCGGGCTCGCCGGCAAGTCGGGAGATTAGGCGTTCGAAAAATTTGGGTTTCGACTGCGTACCGTCCATTTTAATATTCGTCCTCTTGGTAGGGGTTGGGGAAGCCTGCCGCCAGCATCAGGCGGATTTCTTCGGCTTCCATTATTTCGGCTTCATCGTCTTCGATGTGGTCGTAGCCCATCAGGTGTAAAGTACCGTGTATGGTCAGGTGGGCAAAATGCTGCTCGGGTGTTTTGCCTTGTTCGGCGGCTTCTTTCAAAACCACTTGCGGACAAATCACCAAATCGCCATACAGGCCGTCTGAAAACTGGTCGGGCAGGATTTCGCCTTCGTTGAGCGCGAAACTCAAGACATTGGTGGCGTAATCTTTGCCACGGTAGTCGCGGTTGTAAGCGCGGGCTTCTTCTTCGTCCAGAAGAATCAGGCTGATGTCTGCGCGGCGGTATTCGTTTTTCAAGGCAGACCACGCCCAGCGGTAAAAATCGCGTTCGCTCGGAAGGTTGACGGCGGTTGAGGCGTTTTCAAAGTTCAGATGAAAACGTTGCCGCTGTAAGGATAAAAAAGGATATTGTTTGGCGCGTTTCATGTTGTCCGGAAAATTGGGTTTTTAGGCGTAAATATAACATATTCACCCCCATGCCGTCTGAAAAACCGCCCAAAAAAAGTGTATCACAACACCACCAAACCATTAGTGGATTACTACCAAGCAGAAGCCAAAGCGGGCAACACGCAATATTTCCGCTTAGACGGCACGCAAAAAGTGGAAGATGTCAGTAAAGAATTAGACAAAATCTTAGCTTAATTCCTCATCGCAACAAAAAAGCCATTCTATTTCAGAATGGCTTTTTTTATGCTCCGATTAACTCGGGATTAACGGTTTATTACCATTGGTAAAACGCACCGGCACCCACACCGTAGTTACCACGACTGTTGGTAGAAACGCTGGCTTTAAACACCCAGTTTTCATTAGGGGTAACACCGGACACACCAAGAGAAACCGCAGATTGACCACCATAGAAACCGGTACCCACGCCCACACCGATAGCACCGGCTTTGGTGGATTGAGGAACAGAAGCGTGAGCAATCGCACTCGCAACACCGCCTCTCAAGTCTTTATTTAAGAGGTTTACATTGCCACGCAATTCATTGATGGAATCGTTATTATCCGCTAATTGAGTGTTAATCGCCGCAATATTATTCGCGTTAGTCTGAATGTTAGCTGTATTAGTCGCAATATTACCCGTGTTAGTTGCAATATTGGTTTTGTTGGTTGCGATATCGGCTTTATTAGTTGCAATATCGGTTTTGTTTTTCTCAACTTTACCGTCTAAAGATTTCAATTGAGCCACGTTCACTGCATCAGTATCTTTTGTACCCGCAGCAACGCTGGTGATTTGACGGGTGATATTGTTGTCAACGTCACCAACAGAAACCGCAGCATGTGAAGCTTTCCAAGCTGCACTTGTCTCAGTTGTAGCAGCTTGAGTTGACGGATCATATCCTACAGCCTCTTTATTAACAGTTGCTTTAGAGTATGAACCTAATGCAACGCCATTTTCTACATCAGCGCCTGAAAATGCACCGACAGATACAGCATAATTTTTAGTTGCTCCAGTATCCGGTATAGACGCTAAACCAATACTCACAGATCCAAAGCCTGTAGCCTTAGCATTTGAACCTACAGCAACAGAATAAGCGCCTGTTGCTTGGGTAGATACCCCAACCGCAGTTGTAGCAATACCTGTAGCATTAGCTTTATTCCCCAAAGCAGAAGCATTAGCGCCATCAGCTACTGCACCATAACCTAGTGCAGTAGCACCATTGCCTTTTGCCTCCGTGTCAGTACCAATAGCTGTCGCACCACCAATGTTTTGAGCTTTACTTGTAGTATCCTTATTAGCCTTAGCATTATCACCAACTGCAACATCTTTTGAAACACCAGCAGCCGCATTTTTACCAATAGCAATGGAATCGTCTGATTTTGCCCCATCATTATTGTAGTTGCCTTGTGTTGTACCAAGAGCCCCAGGAGCAACACTAATAAAGTGTTCTGGCGCGGCCGCGTTGGCAACTGTAGACACACCCAATGCAGAAAGAAGTACGACCGCTGCCGTAGATAATTTCATGCTTGTATTTTTATTTAACTTACTTACATTTTTCATAATAGGTACCATAAAGTTAAAAAATAGACTAGTTATCATCAATGATAAGAAATACACCCTTGCACTTCGCTTAAGATTTTAGCATAAAAATTAAACTTTTTTACTCCATTTGATATTTTATGCATATTAAATTTATGCTTCTCATTGCAATTAAAAGAAGTAAAAATGGCACAAAAAGAAGACAGTCTTTTCAATAGCGCTCATTTTCAGAATTATGATAGACTTCATGCCGTTTTCCATCTTTCAGGCAACCATTATGAACCCGAAAAAACTCGTTATCGCCAGTCGCGAAAGCCTGCTTGCCATGTGGCAGGCAAAACATATCCAAGGCCGTCTGAAAGCCCTGTATCCCGATTGCGAAGTCGAGATTTTGGGCATGACCACGCGCGGCGACCAGATTTTGGACAGAACTTTGTCAAAAGTCGGCGGTAAAGGCTTGTTTGTCAAAGAGTTGGAACAGGCTTTGTATAACGGCCGGGCCGACTTGGCCGTGCATTCGATTAAAGACGTACCGATGGATTTGCCTGAAGGTTTTGCGCTTGCGGCAATCGGCGAACGCGCCAATCCGTTTGACGCGTTTGTGTCCAACCAATACGCACGTTTGGAAGAAATGCCCAAAGGCGCCGTCGTCGGCACATCCAGCCTGCGCCGCGAAGCCCAGTTGCGTGCGCGCTATCCGCATTTGGTTATCAAACCTTTGCGCGGCAATGTGCAAACTCGGTTGTCCAAACTTGATAACGGCGAATACGACGCGATTATCCTAGCTGCCGCCGGTTTGCAGCGTCTGGAATTGGACGAACGCATCCGCATGATTTTGACAGAATCCGACAGCCTGCCTGCCGCCGGACAAGGCGCATTGGGTATTGAAATTGCAGCGCATCGCGAAGATTTGTACGAAGTCTTAAAGCCTTTGAACCACGATACCACGCACGCCTGCGTTACTGCCGAACGCGCTTTGGCGCGCGCTCTGGGCGGAAGCTGCCAAGTGCCGCTGGCCGCATATTGCACTGAAGAAAACGGCTTGCTGACCTTGCGCGGCTTGGTTGGTCATCCTGACGGTTCGGTCATTTTGCAAGCGGACGCGCAAGCCCCTGCCGAATACGCCGATGCCTTGGGTCGCGCTGTCGCCAAAAAACTGGCAGATGATGGTGCGGAAGAGTTGATTGCCGCCGTATTGCAAGAACAGGCTTAAAACAGCATAGATAATTTAAAAAGGCCGTCTGAAACTTTCAGACGGCCTTTGTTTTATTGATGCTTAAGGATTCATAATCCGCGCAATCAAAGCTTTTTCTTTGCCCTGCATATTAGGGATTTTGACCTGAATGCCGTTGCCTGGGGCAACATCGACAGGCTGGCCTTTGCGGGTCATTTGTTCCAGTTTGATGGTTTGGTTGCCGCTCGGGTGGATGATTTCGAGTGAATCGCCGATGGCAAAGCGGTTTTTGACTTCGATGGTTGCCCAGCCGTTTTCATCAATTTCGGTAACGTGGCCGACATATTGGCTTTGTTTGGCAATCGAATGACCACTGAGGTAGTTTTGGTAATCTTGAGTTTGGTGGCGCTCGAGGAAGCCGCTGGTGTAGCCACGGTTGGCAAGACCTTCGAGTTCGCTCAACAGACTGTAATCAAACGGACGGCCTGCAACGGCATCATCAATCGCTTTGCGGTAGGACTGGGCCACGCGTGCAACATAATAAAGCGATTTGGTGCGGCCTTCGACTTTGAGGCTGTCCACGCCGATTTTGGCCAGTTTCTCAACCACTTCAATGCCGCGAAGGTCTTTGGAGTTCATGATGTAGGTGCCGTGTTCGTCTTCCATAATCGGCATCATTTCGCCCGGGCGGTTGGACTCTTCAATCAGGAAAACTTTGTCGGCATATGGATGGCGTTTTTGACCGTTGATGCCTTCAAAGTTTTGGTTGGCTTCTTCTTGGGCTTTTTCAAAGTTGAAACCTTGCAGAAGCTGGGCATCGCCTGCATCGCTTTCAGTGGCGTTGTGAACCTTGTAATCCCAACGGCAGGAGTTGGTGCAGGTTCCTTGGTTGGGGTCACGGTGGTTGAAATAGCCGGAGAGCAGGCAGCGGCCGGAGTAGGCGATACACAATGCGCCGTGGATGAAGACTTCAAGTTCAATGTCGGGGCATTCTTGGCGGATTTCGGCGATTTCTTCCATGCTCAATTCGCGCGACAGGATGATGCGTTCGACACCGATGTTTTGCCAGAATTTCACGCCCCAGTAGTTGGTGGTGTTTGCCTGAACGGACAGGTGAATCGGCATTTCCGGCCATTTTTCGCGCACAGTCATGATCAAACCCGGATCCGCCATAATCAGCGCGTCGGGTTTCATGGCAATCAAGGGTTCCATATCGGAAACGAAGGTTTTGAGTTTGGAGTTGTGCGGCAGCGTATTGACAGTCAGGAAGAATTTTTTGTTGCGCTCGTGCGCTTCTTTAATGCCTTGCTCGAGAACGTCGAGTTTGGCAAATTCGTTATTGCGGGCGCGCAGGGAGTAACGCGGGCTGCCGGCGTAAACGGCATCTGCGCCGTAATCGTAGGCGGCGCGCATGCGTTCGAGGCCGCCTGCCGGTAATAAGAGTTCGGGTGCTTTCATGTTTTATGCTTTTTAAAATGTTTTCAGACGGCCTTTAAGGGAAGAGGGAAGGCCGTCTGAAAGATGTTTGAAGAATGGGCGGATTATCCGCTGTTTTTGTGTTTCGGTCAATTTTGTGTCGGGTTTGCGCTTTGTTTTTTATACGGAAAATGTCCTATATGAGCAAAGGTGAAAAGGGGCTGCAATTCATTGGAAATGTAAAAAAAGCAGGGTTGGGCGGAATAATTTAACAAAAAACCGTTCAAACAATGTATTTTCTTGTAAAATATCAAGCTTCATTTTAAAAAATATTCGGATTAGTTACCGATTTTGACCGACGGAAGGGTTATGGATTTTCGTTTTGACATTATTTATGAATACCGCTGGATGTTTTTATACGGCGTGTTGACAACGCTGGGACTGACGGTGGTTGCAACGGCAGGTGGCTCGGTTTTGGGTTTGCTGCTGGCATTGGCGCGTTTGATCAATCCGGAAAAAGCCGGTGCACCGATGCGTGCCTTGGCTTGGGTGTTGCGTAAGATTTCCTTTTGGTATGTGACGCTGTTTCGCGGTACGCCATTGTTTGTACAAATTGTGATTTGGGCTTATGTTTGGTTCCCATTTTTCGTTCACCCGGCCGACGGTGTGCTGATTAGCGGCGAAGCAGCTGTTGATCTGCGCCGTTCTTATGGTGCGTTGATTGCCGGTTCTTTGGCTTTGATTGCGAACTCGGGTGCGTATATTTGTGAGATTTTCCGTGCCGGTATCCAGTCGATTGATAAAGGCCAAATGGAAGCTGCGCGTTCTTTGGGTCTGACCTATACTCAGGCGATGCGTTATGTGATTTTGCCGCAAGCTTTGCGCCGTATGTTGCCGCCATTGGCCAGTGAGTTTATTACGTTGTTGAAAGACAGTTCATTGCTTTCCGTCATCGGCGTGGCAGAGTTGGCTTATGTACAAAGCACGATTACCGGCCGCTATTCTGTCTATGAAGAGCCGCTTTATACAATCGCGCTGATTTATTTGGTGCTGACAAGCTTTTTGGGTTGGGTATTCCTGCGCTTGGAAAGCCGTTACAATCCGCAACACCGCTAATCGGTTTGAATCAAAAAAAGGAAGACTTTTTCAGTCTTCCTTTTTTATTTACCGTCAATGTTTCAGACGGCCTTGAATCAGAATGCTTCGCCGACTTTGATACCGCCTGCGATGTCTTTTGGCGTTGCCAGTTTGGTAGTTGCCTGTTGGGCAGCTTGGAATTCTTCGGTTGCCATGATGTCGGCAGCTTCTTGTACAGTCAATGTGTTGGCCATGTATTGCCAACGTGCTGCCAAATCGGCGTTTGCCGGTGCGTGGAAACCGTCTCGCAATTCATCTACCAAATCGGGACGGTTGCATACCAGTACAATATCGCAGCCTGCTTCAAAAGAAAGGCGTGCGCGTTCTTTAATACCGCCGACACCGCATGCGCCTTCCATGGTCAGGTCGTCTGAAAAGATAACGCCGTTAAATCCGATTTCTTGGCGCAGGATTTGTTTCAGCCATTTTTCGGAGAAACCGGCAGGTTGGTTGTCGGTTTGCGGGTACACGACGTGGGCAGGCATCACTGCCGCCATGCCAGCTTGGCTCAATGCGCGGAAGGGGATAAGGTCGGCAGCTTCTAGCGCTTCGCGGCTGCGTTCGTCACAAGGCAGGACGTGATGGCTGTCGCCTTCGACAAAGCCGTGGCCGGGGAAGTGTTTGCCGCAAGATTTCATGCCGCCTTTGTTCAGTCCTTTTTGCAGGGCAAGGGCAAGCTGGGTAACGATGTTGGCGTCGCGGTGGAAACTGCGGTTGCCGATGACGGCGCATTGCCCCCAGTCCAAATCCAAAACAGGCGTGAAGGATAGGTCAATACCGCAGGCGGAGAGTTCGGTTGCTAAAACCCAGCCGACTTGTTCTGCTTGGGCGCAGGCGGCTTCTCTGCCTTCGTTGTCCCAAATTTCGCCCAATACGTTCATGGCCGGTAGGCGGGTGAAACCGTCAATAAAACGTTGAACCCGTCCGCCTTCGTGGTCGACGGCAATGATGAGTTCAGGTGTACGGACGGCTTTGATTTCTTGAACCAAAGCTTTGAGCTGGGAAACGTTTTCAAAGTTGCGGCGGAACAAAATAACGCCACCGACGGCAGGGTCGAGCAGGCGTTGTTTTTCTTCTTCGGTCAGATGATAGGCGGCAACATCGGCCATGACTGGGCCGCGTGGAAGATGAGGCGTATTCATTGTTTTGTCCTGAATAATGTATATATTGGATAATCGTTATGTTCAGACGGCCTGAGAGTGTAGGAATATCTCAGGCCGTCTGAATATTGGTTTTGAATTAGGCAGTTGCTTTTTTCTTGTCTTTCAAGATAAAAATCAATATAACCATCACGATGCCGGTTACCACAAAACCTAAAGGTGCAGAGCCGGTCATGCCCAGTGCGAGGTAGCCTGAGGCGGCAGACGCGGCTACGGTCAGCGCGTAAGGGAATTGCGAGGTAACGTGATCGATGTGGTTACAGTGTGCGCCGGTAGAAGAGAGGATGGTGGTGTCGGAAATCGGCGAGCAGTGGTCGCCAAATACGGCACCGGCCATTACGGCAGACATGCAAGGGATAATCAGCGAAGGTTCGACTTTGACGGCCATGGCGGCGGCAATCGGCAACATGATGCCGAATGTGCCCCAGCTTGTGCCGGTAGCGAAGGCCATCACGCCTGCGAGCATAAACAAAATCACGGGCAGGAAGCCTGCGTGGATATTGCCTGCCACCAACGTGGAGAGGTATTCACCAGTGTGCATCTCGCTGACAACGGTGCTGATGATCCATGCCAAAATCAAGATGGTAATGGCGCCGCGCATAGAGATGATGCCCTGCCAAATGGCTTTAGGGTAGTCGCTGGTTTTGATGGTGCCGATGGTGCAGAGGATGACGGCCAATACGCCGCAAGTGCCGCCGAACACGAGGGAAGTGTTCACGTCGGTATTTTCAAACGCGCTGAGCAAAGAGAAGGTTTCAGAAGCTTGCGTACCAGTGTAAATCATGGCGGAAACAGTGGCGACAATCAGTACCAAAACCGGCACAATCAGTGCAAATACACGGCCGTTGGGATGGCCTGTTTCAACGGTTTCATCATGAATTTCGTTCAAAGCGGCGCGTTCCAAACGGGCCATAGAGCCGATGTCGAAGGAGAACCAGGCAACGACAAACACCATAATCAATGCGAAGACGGCGTAGTAATTCATCAGGCTCATGGCCACGAATGCGCCCATCGGTGTGTAGTCTGTAATGTTGTAAGTTACCAAAAGGCCTGCCAAAGTAGCGATAATCGATGCGCCCCAGCTGGATACCGGCATCAAAACGCACATCGGCGCGGCAGTGGAGTCTAGGATATAAGCCAGTTTGGCGCGGGAAACTTTGAATTTGTCGGTTACAGGGCGGGCAATCGCACCAACGGCAAGGCTGTGGAAATAGTCGTCAATAAAGGTAACGAATACCAGACAGGCAGTCAGCAGCTTCGCACCGCGACGGCCTTTGATGTGCTGTTTTGCCCAATCGGCAAATGCTTGGTTGCTGCCGGAATGTGTCAGCAGGGAAGTGAAAATCCCCAAAAGCACCAAAAAGAGCAGGATTTTGGGTTTGCCCAAAGACCAATTGCCATCCGCCCACGTTAGGCTGACAGCCATGTCTTTTAAGTGAACCAAAGCATCGAGTGGATTACCGCCTACCAGCAGGAAGGAGCCGACGATAATGCCGACACCCAGGGACAGCAACACACGGCGTGTGGCAATGGCCAGGGCGAGCGCAATGGCTGCCGGGACGATAGATAAAATAGAATTTGAATAATTAATGAGTTGCATAATTATATTGTATATAAGCGGTGAAATATTTTCAGACGGCCTAAATTGGAAGGCGGATAACAAAATACCCACCGCCTTTGACAGATGGGTATTTTATCATCTAACACATCATCATGCCGTCTGAAAAATCGGACTACTGCAGATTTAGTGCGAGGAACAAAGTATTGCCATCGCGTTGTACCAAAAGCGGTACGTTTTTGCCTGAGCTTTCCAATGCGCTACGGAAAGTGGATTCGTCATTGACGCTGATTTGGCTGACGGCAATGATTTCGTCGCCGCGTTTGAGGCCGGCACGTTCGGCCGCTCCGCTAACGCGCAGAACGATTAAGCGTTGTTTGCCGTCTGCGTTTTCAACCTGCAGGGTAACGCCTGCGTTTTCAACGGTAAATCCGTTATGGCTGCCTTCATGTTGTGGGTGTTCGGCTTCTTTTGCAGAAGTTTCCGTTTGCTCGGCTGCGCTGCCAAGTTTGACTTTGACATCGGTTTGTTTGCCGCCGCGCCAAATGCTCAAAGTCACTTCTTTGCCCGGCATAATCGAGCCGACCATAACAGGCAAATCGCTGGAAGCGCGGACTTCTTCGCCGTTAACTTTGCGCACGATGTCACCAACCTGCAAACCGGCTTGTTGTGCTGCGCTGTTCGGCATGATTTTGGCAATCAGTGCGCCACTTGCTTTGTCCAAACCGAAAGATTTGGCCAAATCATAAGAAACTTCTTGAATAACCACGCCTAATTGACCGCGTTGGACTTTGCCGTTGGCTTTTAATTGTTCGGCCACATTCATGGCAACATCAATCGGAATGGCAAATGAAATGCCCATGAAACCGCCGCTGCGGCTGTAAATTTGCGAATTGATGCCGACTACTTGGCCGCGGAGGTTGAATAATGGGCCGCCTGAGTTACCGGGGTTGATGGCAACGTCGGTTTGGATAAACGGCGTGTAGTTTTCATTCGGCAGGCTGCGGCCTTTTGCGGAGACGATGCCGGAGGTTACGCTGTTGTCAAAGCCGAAAGGCGCGCCGATGGCGGCTACCCATTCGCCCGGTTTCAAATCTTTCGGATTGCCGATTTTGACAACCGGCAAGTCTTCTTGCGGCTCAATTTTTAAGAGGGCAACGTCGGATTGGGCATCTGAGCCGACCAGTTTGGCTGTGTATTCGCGTTTGTCGTTGAGCAGGACTTTGATATTGCCCATGCCGGCAACCACGTGGGTATTGGTCAGGATATAGCCGTCTTTGCTGATGATGAAGCCGGAACCGAAATTCAAAGCGTCGCTTTCAGTATCTTCCTGCGGCATGTCGGGCATATTGGGAACAAGGCGCTTGAAGAACTCGTAAAATGGATCGTTGTCGGGGAATTGACTCAGGTCCATGCTGTGGTCGTCATCCGGTGTCGCAGTGCGTTTTGCCGGTGTCGCTTGAATATTGACGACTGCCTGTCCTTCGTTTTGCACCAGTTGGGCGAAGTCGGGCAGCAACATACCGACTTTTCCGTCATCGGTATTGGTTTCTATGCGTTGGACGAGTTCTTTGTTTTCGTCTTTACCGAAAAAGGTGCTGACTTTGTCGCAACCTGAAAGAAGGGAAGCTGAGAGGACAGCAAGGGCCAGATATGTGTTTGTTTTAATATTCACGAAAGTTCCTTTTGCCGGTGCCTATTGTATTGTCGGCATGCGTTTGAGCCGGCAGGCAGTTTTATTGTTTGAATGCTGTTTAAATGTATAAGGTAGGATTTTTACACTTTAACGGTTTTTTTTCAAGCATTTCATTTTAAATGAAAAAATAATGATTGGGATTTTATTGTTTTAAGGCCGTCTGAAAACTTTGGGATATGACCTGTCGGTCGGTTCGCTTCTTTCAGACGACCTTTACATTGTGGTCAGTCGTGTTGATCCAAATGGTAGATCTGCGCCACGGCATCGATTAATTCGCTGTTGTCCGAGCCGGCTTTATTGAGCGTGCGTGTCGGAGAGTGGAGCAGTTTATTGGTCAACTGAATGGAGAGGCGTTCGAGGACATCCTCGGCCGACACGCCTTTTGCCAGTTGCTTCATGGCATTTTCCAATACTTGGCGGCGCGCACGTTCGCCTTCGTCGCGCAAGGCGCGGATAAGTGGAACGCTTTGACGGTTTTTCTGTAGGCGGATAAATTCGCTGACTTTTTCTTCCACCATGCTTTCAGCCGCTGCCGCTGCCTTTTTGCGCGCGTCTTTACCGCTTTGGACAATGTCCATCATGTCGTCTACGGTATAGAGATATGCGTCTTCCAATTCGCCGACTTCGGCTTCGATATCGCGCGGAACGGCCAAATCCAGCAGGAAAACAGGCATGTTGTGGCGTTTTTTCAATGCGCGCTCGACCATGCCTTTGCCGACGAGTGGGAGTTGGCTGGCAGTGGAAGAAACAACCACGTCGTAATCGTGAAGAATATCGGGTAATTCGTTCAGCAGGCAGGCTTCGGCGTTGACACCGAGTTTGTCGCACAATTCCTGCGCGCGCTGGTGTGTACGGTTAGCAACGGTAATGAGCTTGGGATTTTTGGCGGCAAAATAAGTGGCCACCAGCTCAATCATTTCGCCTGCACCGATAAAGAGGACGTTCAGATCGGAAATGGAAGGGAAGATTTGCTCTGCCATTTTGACCGATGCAGAAGCCATGGAGACGGAGTTTTCGCCGACAGCAGTGTCGGTACGCACTTCTTTGGCAACGGCAAAGGTTTTTTGAAACAGGGCGTTTAAGTGGGTGTTGATGCTTTCCTGTTCTTGCGCAACGCGGACGGCATCTTTGATTTGACCGAGAATTTGCGGTTCGCCCAAGACCATGGAGTCCAAACCGCAGGCGACGCGGAAGGCGTGGCGGACGGTTTCATTGTTATCCAAGGTATAGAGGTAAGGGCGGATTTCTTCGACAGGCAGATCATGATATTGCGCCAACCAGTCGATGATTTTTTCAGTTTCACCGACGCAGTAGAGCTCGGTTCGGTTGCAGGTAGAAAGAATGACTGCTTCTTCCGCCGCCTCACTGCGCGCGAGGTTGGACACGGCATCCGGCAAATTTGCAGCTGCAAATGCCAGTTTTTCGCGTATGCTCAAGGGCGCGGTTTGGTGATTGAGTCCGACGACGGTAAGTTGCATGGTTATGGTATGACTGGGTAGTGTGTGTGGTGGGTATTATAGCTTAAGTGGGCTTTAAAATGAATGTGTTGGGGGAGAAGATACAATAAGGTTTGCCATCGAAAAGGCCGTCTGAAAAGATTCAGACGGCCTTTTTATAATGAAAGGCTTAAACGGCTTCTGCTTCTTCTGCCAAGAAACCGCGCAGTTTTTGCATGGCTTTGGCTTCGATTTGGCGGATGCGTTCGGCAGATACGCCGTATTCTGCTGCTAATTCGTGCAGGGTCAAACCGCCGTCGTCTTGTAACCAGCGGCTTTCAACGATGCGGCGGCTGCGGTCGTCCAATTGCGCCAAGGCATTTTGCAGACCTTCGGTTTGCAGGGCGTAGTGGGCCTGTTTGGACAACTGGCGGCTAGGCTCTGCATCGTGGTCGGCCAACCAGTCGATAGGGGCGAAGTTGTCCTCGTCATCGTTGTTTTCTGCCATAATGCCGATGTCGTGACCGGTCATGCGTTGTTCCATTTCCAAGACTTCGGACAATTTGACGCCCAAATCGTCAGCGATTTCTTGCGCTTCTTTTGGAGACAAGGCATTCAGATTTTTACGCATGCTGCGCAGGTTGAAGAACAGTTTGCGTTGCGGTTTGGTGGTGGCAACGCGGACCAAACGCCAGTTGCGCAAAATGAATTCGTGGATTTCGGCTTTAATCCAATGCACGGCAAACGAAAACAGGCGCGCGCCGCGGCTTGGTTCATAGCGTTTGACGGCTTTCATCAGGCCGATATTGCCTTCTTGAATCAGGTCGGCTTGGTTGAGGCCGTAGCCGTCGTAGCCACGTGCGATGGATACGACGACGCGAAGATGGGACAGAATAAGCTGTTTGGCGGCGTTGAGATCGCCTTTTTGCTGACGTTCGGCCAGTTGTGTTTCTTCTTCGGCGGTAAGCATGGGAATGCTGTTGACAGTATGAATGTATTGCTCGAGGCTACCGTTGCCGCTGTGGATAACGGGTAATGCAAAAGCTTTATTCATAAAGGATGCTCTCCTTGATTGGGCCGTCTGAAAACGGCTTTTTGTTTATTGTGTGACAAGCAGTATAACATTGCCTGTGGTTTGTTTTGTTATGGGTTGGATTTTTTCTGTAAATTAACGATAGATTCAATAGTTTTTACTGCTTAAATTGCAAGGGTTGATTGTCTTAGAAAATTTGAGTGATTTGCTAGGTTTTGGATAAGTATATTACAAACATTTCTGTATGTAAATAGTTTTGATAATAAAAAAGAACTTGTATAACAAGGTCTTAAAAATTTTTTTATTCTAGTTTCTTCCGGCCAATCAGGATAAGGAATACGCTGATAACGGCCAAAATGCTGATGAGCCATGTGGAGCCGCCTGCTTTCATATAAGGCGTTTCGCCGATATAGCCTTTGACGTGGCCTTCGAGGACGGTTTCTGTATCCGGTTGGGCTTCGGCAACAATCGTACCTTTAGGGGAAATAATGGCGGTCGCGCCGGTATTGGTGGCGCGAACCATGTAGCGGCCCAGTTCCATTGCACGCGCTTGGGACTGTTGAAGCTGCTGGTACATGGCATTGGATTTGCCATACCACGCCATATTGCTGATGTTGGCAAGCAAGGTGGAGCGTTTCGCCGTTGCAATGAGTTCGTCGCCGAAACCGTCTTCATAACAGATATTGAAGGCTACTTTTTGATCTTTCATCACCAAAGGTGCTTGGTTGTCGCCGCCTTTTTGAAAGTCGGCCAAAGGCATATCCATCATTTTATAGAGACGCTCGGTAATGGTGGGCAAGGGCTTGTATTCGCCAAATGGAACGAGGTGGTTCTTGGCGTAGTAGGGGATGACATCGGAAGTGCTGTTGTGATATTCGCTCAAATTGATGACTGCATTTTCGTAGCCGTTGCCGTCGGGCGTATATTGGCTGATGCCGATGGCCAATGCGCTGCCGTTGCTTTGCGCCTGTTCGGCGAATTGTTCCAAGATGCCTTCGGGCAGGTCTTGACGCATCAGCGGCAGGGCGGTTTCAGGCAGGATGACGATGTCGGCACTGGTCTTGCTGATTTGTTCGTAGTATTTCTGAATGGTCGGAATGATTTGTTCTTCCTTCCATTTCAGATTTTGCTCGATGTTGCCTTGAATCAGGGCAACCGTGCTGGTGCTGCCGTCGGGGCGGGTGTATTCGGTTTGTTGGGAAATGTAGCCGACGGAGCAGAGCACAACGATAAGGAATAAGGGCAACAGGCGGTGTTTCAGACGGCCATGGTTGTCAATCAGCAACACCAGCCATGCGCTGAGGAAAGCGGTTGCCAGCGTAACCATATGAATGCCGCCCAAAGGCGCGAAGCCTGCCAACGGGCTGTCTTTGATGATTTGGGAATAGCCGATTGCGCCCCAGCCGAATCCGGTCAGGAAACGTTCGCGGGCAAATTCTGCCAGCGTCCATAAAATCGGCAGCAGGAGGCCGGTTTTGGCCCAGCGCGACAGGTTGCATTTTCTCCACACCCAAAAACAGATGGCCGGATAAAGCGCGAGAAACGCCGGCAGCAGGAAGGTGAGGGGGATGGCGTATGAATCCGGCAAACCCGAAACGTCATGCAAGGCAGTGTGTATCCAATAAAATTGCGCCGTATAACCGATTAATCCGAACAGATAGGCAGTCATGACGGCAAAGCGCGGACGCAATTCAATCAAGCGTATCAGCGCGCCAAACAACAGCGGCATCAGCCAGAAATGATAATACGGGGCGAAAGTGAACGGTGTTGCGGCGGCAATCAAGATGACCAGCGGCCAGTAAAGCAGCGGATGTTGCCAATATTGTTCGAGTTTACGGAAAATATTCATGCTTTAAATGGTATTGAGGTCGTCTGAAAAGTTTTCAGACGGCAGGGAAACAAAATCAGTCTTTTTGAAACAATTTCATTGCAGGCAGGACGATTGCGCAAGCCAATGCGCCGGCGGCTACTCCGACCACCAGATTGGCGATATGTTCCATTATGCCGCTGTCCCAATGCTGCGCATGGAGGAAATCGTGCAAAAAGCCAAGGTTGTGGGCGATTAGTCCGCCGCCGACCAAGAACATCGCCAGCGTGCCGACAATGCTCAAGCCGCGCATAAACCAAGGCATAAATGAAATCAAACCGCGTCCGATGCCTTGTACGGCGGCGCTTTTTTGGCGCATCAACATCATACCGAGGTCGTCAAGTTTGACGATGATGCCGACCAAACCATAGACCAACACAGTCATGCCGACACCGATGGCGGCCATCACCAAAGAACGCGTCATCAGGTCATATTTTTCAACAACGCCCAGCGCGATAATGATGATTTCGGCGGAGAGGATGAAATCTGTGCGGACCGCGCCTTTAACTTTTGTTTTTTCGTCTGTGACTTCAGGTTCGGCATCGTGTCCGTCTTCGTGTTCATTGCGGTGCAGAAATTTGTGCAACAGTTTTTCCACGCCTTCAAAACACAAATACACACCGCCGATCATCAGCAACGGTGTAATCAGTGCAGGCAGGAAAGCGGAAAGAGACAGCGCAAGTGGCACCAGAATCAGCTTGTTGACCAGAGAGCCTTTTGCCACCGCCCAAATAATCGGCAATTCGCGCTCGGCAGATACGCCGGTTACTTGATTGGCGTTGAGCGCCAAATCGTCACCGACCACGCCGGCGGTTTTTTTGGCGGCGACTTTGGTCATCATCGCTACGTCGTCCAAAACGGCGGTAATGTCGTCCAAAAGCGTAAAGAGAGAGGCGAAGGCCATAATGTTGTCCGGATAAAATCAAATAAACGCGCGATTATATATGAAAATTCAGTTGCTTGAATGGTTTCAGACGGCCGTTGACGGAAATTAACCAAAGGCCGTCTGAAAATGCTATTTCGGCGTATAACGTCCCGCCATGGCTTTATACGCCATATTTTCGTATTTCAAGGCTTCATAGCGTTGGTTCAGTAGATTTTGGGCCGAGCTGTATTCCGTATTCAAAGCCTCCAGCCAGTCTTTAAGCTCGTTTTTGCCGTGTTGGTAGCGCACTTGGTAGTAGCGGCTGTTTTTCTTGTCCAAGGCGTAACGCTGCTCTTGGTTGTTGAGCGCGGCTTGGGCGTTTTGGTAGGCGAGGTAGTTGGTGTTGACTTCGTTCAGCGCGGTGGTCAGGGCTTTTTCAAAGTCGAGTTTGGCGCTTTCGAAATTGGCTTGGGCGGTTTTGTCTTTCCATTTCATGGTCTGCCAGTTGAGGAATGGCAGGTTGATGGTGGCGGAGCCGCCCAAGAGCGGGATATTGAACGTGCTTTTGGCTTTTTCAGACGACGTGCTCAAGCTCGCGCCCAATGTAATCGAGGGATACCAACTGCGTTTTTGCGCTTCGACGGATTGGAGCGAGGATTGCAGGCGGTATTCGGCGGCGCGCAGGTCGGGGCGGTTGGCCAAAACGGTAATCGGTACGTCCAAGTTCACGCCTTTGACAGGCAGCAGGCGGAATTGTGCCGGATCGGCGGCCATGTTTTCAGACAGCCTTAAATTCAACAAATTACGCAAAACCTGTTTTTGCGTATCCAAATTGTTTTGCAAAGACAATAGGCTGTTTTCCGCGCTCAGCAATGACTGTTTGGCTTGGGTCGGCTGGCTTGAGTCGGCCCGGCCGTAGCGGAACTTGGCATTCGCAATGCGGTTGATTTCCTGATATTGCTTCAGCGATTTTTGCGCCAACTCGATGGCTTCGTTCAGATAGGCGATATTGAAATACGCATCGGCGACATTATTAATCAAAGTCAGGCGTGTGTTAGCCATGTCTTCATGCGTGGCTTGGTATTCCCATACCTGTGCATCGGCAGTGGCACTGAGTTTGCGCCACAAATCCAATTCGTAGCTCAAACCAAGCTGGCTGCTGAAGGTATTGCCGTGGCTGCCGGTTTTCAGGTTTTTAGAAGCGTTCGCGCCCAACGAGCCGCTGAACGAAGGTACCAAATCCGCACCCAAAATATTGGCTTGATACAAAGCTTTGTTGACGCTGATGGCGGCTTGTTTCAAATCGACATTGTTCGCCAGTGCCTGCTCCATTAGCGCATTAAGCTGCTGGCTTTGGTAGATTTCCCACCAGTTGCCGTTTACATCGTAGCGTTCGGCAGTTTCCGCCGCGCTCATGACTTGGCCGGTTGCTTCCAGTGTCAGGTTCGGATTGGCTTTAGGTGCAGCGCACGCACTTAGGACAAGGGCAACAGCCAATGATAAGGCTGCTTGGGAAAAAGGTTTCGTCTTCATAAAAATCTTTCGGGTAAAAGCATTTCAGACGGCCCTAAGATAATAGGCCGTCTGAAACATAATCAATCCTGAGCCAGCGCATCAATCGGGTTGAGCTTGGAAGCCTTGTTAGCAGGCATAAAGCCGAACGCGACGCCGATGGCGGTGGAGCAGACCACCGCGCCGATGACGGAAGTCATGGAAATGCTCATCGGGAAGTTGGTGACAAAGTAGTTGAACACCAAGCTGATGCTTGCGGACAACAATACGCCTGACAGGCCGCCGATGATACAGATTAAGACGGCCTCAATCAGGAACTGTTGCAAAATATTGTTGCGGCGTGCGCCGATTGCCATGCGGACGCCGATTTCTTTGGTGCGCTCGGTAACGGAGACCAGCATGATGTTCATCACGCCGATACCGCCGACCACCAAAGAGATGACCGCGATGGAAGAAATCAGCAGCGTCATGGTGCCGGTTGTGCTTTCAACCATTTCTTTGATGCTGTCGCTGTTGTTCATAAAGAAATCTTCTGTACCGTGGCGTGCTTTCAGCAGCTCGGTCAGGCTTTTTTCGGCAACTTGCGTGTTGGCATCGTCTTTGATTTTGACAACGATGGAGTTGGTATGGCTCTCGCCGGTAATTTGGTGCATGACCGTTGTATAAGGCGACCAAAGCATCAGCGAGTCGGAATTGCCGAACGAGTTGTCATCCTTTTTCATAATGCCGATGACAGTTAGCGGGCGTTTTTTGAAAAGGATGGTTTTGCCTAAAGGATTGACGCCTTCGCCGAAGAGTTTGGTTTTGGTGTTTTGGTCGATAACGACGACTTGTGCATCGGTTTTTACATCGTCATCATCAAACAGACGGCCTTCTTCCAATTTCAAACCGCGCACATCGAAATATTGTTCGCCCACGCCGTAAAGCGAGGCGGTCAGGTCGGTGTTGCGGTAGGTCAAGGTGCCGTTGGAGTTGGTTTGAGGGGTAGCAGAGGCGACGTAGCTTTGTTGGCTGATGGCTTTTGCGTCATTAATCGTCAGCGTTTTGATTCGTCCGCTGCGGCGGTCGCCAAAACCACGGCCGGGGAAGATACTGATGGTGTTTGTACCCATCGAGTTGATGTCTTCTAAGATTTTTTGTTGCGAGCCATTACCCAGTGCCACTACCGATACCACCGAAGCGATACCGATGATAATCCCCAGCATGGTCAGCAGCGAACGCATTTTGTGCGCCATAATCGCCTGCACCGACATTTTGAAGGCTTCCATAAATTGATCGTAATAAAACGACCAAGAAGCTTTTTCTTTAATCCGTTCTACTTTGCTTGGCGGAATATCGGGATTTTTAGACGTATCCGAAATAATCTGACCGTCGCGGATTTCGATGACGCGGTTTGCGTTTGCCGCAATGCCCGGATCGTGGGTGACCATAATCACGGTATGCCCGTCTTCGTGCAGCTTATGGATGATTTCCATCACGTTTTTACCGCTGGCGGTATCCAATGCGCCGGTCGGCTCGTCGGCAAAGATGATTTCGCCGCCGTTCATCAACGCGCGGGCAATCGAAACGCGTTGTTGCTGACCGCCGGAAAGTTCGCTGGGTTTGTTGCCTTCTTTATTTTGTAAACCCAAATCGCCCAACAGTTTTTCCGCACGTTCCGCACGCTCTTTACTGTCCATGCCCATATATACGGCAGGCAGGGCGACGTTGTCTCGGGCAGTCAGCGAGCTTAACAGGTTGTAACGCTGGAAAATAAAGCCGAAACGCTCACGGCGCAAAGCCGCCAGCTCATCCGGCTGCATTTGCGATGTTTCGATGCCGTCGATTTGATAAGAGCCGGAAGTGGCGGTATCCAGACAGCCCAAGATATTCATCAGTGTCGACTTACCCGAGCCGGATTGGCCGATAATCGCCACAAAGTCGCCTTTCTCAATAGAGAGGCTGACATCTTTCAATACGTGCACACGGTTTTCACCGTTACCGAAAAAACGGTTGATATTCTTACATTCGATTAAACTCATAATCTTTCCGGGCGAAAAATAGAAACATAGGAACTAAGGCCGTCTGAAACACAGCCAAATCTTTCAGACGGCCTTAATCAATCAGCGAGGAGGGCCGCCACCCATCATCGCGCGTTCGCTGCTCTTATTCTTTTCATCTGCGCTCATTTCAGAAATGATCACTTTTTCGCCTTCTTTCAAGCCGCTTTTGATTTCGGTATTCATGCTGTCTTTCAAGCCGACAGTCACTTCACGCTCAACAGCTTTATTGTCTGTACCCAAAACGCTGACAAATGATTTGCCGTTATGTTTTTTCACAGTCAGTGTCGGTACCAGTAAGACATTCTTCACGCCGTTGATTTCAATCGTATTTTGAGTGGTCATGCCGATGGAGAGCTTGCCGTCATTATTCGGCACCAGGGCGCGGGCATAGTAGTAGATTGCATTGGAAGTCGTGTCCGTGCTGCTGGTGTAGTTGCCCAAAGACATGGTGGTCAGGCCGGGGTCGACGCTGTCCAATTTCGCTTTAATCGGGGTGTCCGGCTCGGACAAAATGGTGAACGAAATATCCTGACCGGCTTTAACTTTCGTGATGTCGCCTTCGGCAATCTGCATTTTGTTGAGCATGGTTTCCAAGTTAGCCAGTTGGATGATGGTTGGCGTAGATTGCGCCGCATTGACGGATTGGCCTTCTTCAACAGGAATGGCGACTACAGTGCCGTCCATGGTGGCGGTAATCCGTGTATGGCCCAGTTCGGATTCGGCCGTATTGATGGAGATTTTTGATTGTTTGATGGAGGCTTTCAGTTCGGCAACATTCGCTTTGGCTGCGGCTAAAGAGTCTTGTGCAGATTCCAAGTCTTCTTTGGAAGTTGCCTGTTCTTTCCATAAGGCAAGTTCGCGTTTATATTTTTTCTCTGCACTGGAAAGCGCGATTTCGGCAGAAACCAATTTTGCCTGATAGGTTTCCAGTTTGGATTTTTCGGTATTTAAGGTATTGATCTGATTGGTTGAGTCGATTTCCGCAATCAGATCGCCTTTTTTCACTTGTTGGCCCAGTTTCACATACAGTTTTTTAATCTGGCCTGAAGCCTCCGCGCCTACGGATACCAAATTGGAAGGTGAGATTTCGCCGGTTGCCGACACGGTTTGACGGATATCGCCGCGTTTGACCACTTCTGTAATAAAAGAAGACTGAGGCTCAGGCTTCATCAAAGACCAGCCGCCGAAAGCCGCTGCTACCACAACAGCCGTACCGGCCGCCCACTTGAAAACTTTAGACATATAAAAGGAACCAATTCAATAAAATAACGTCGCAGACAAGCAACAGATGTATTGATAGAAATAAAAAACAACTGGATTTTACTGTAAAGACCAAGTCAGACCAAGAGACGGTCGGCTCAAATTGAAGTTTAACTTATTGAAATAAAAAATAAAGGGCAGTAAACATTTTTCAGAACTTGCACCTCATTTACATAAATTCCCAAACTCCCACCGAATTTGAACATTTAAGCCGCAAGAAAACTACTATAATATCCACGTCTTATTCTAATTATTTACGACATAACTACAATGAAACACCAACAAGGCTTCACGCTTATCGAGCTGCTGATAGTCGTTGTGATTGCAGCCATTCTTGCTACCATCGCATATCCGTCTTATCAAAACTACATCCGCCAAACGCGCCTTGCCGCCGTCCGCACGCAGATGCTTCATAACGCCCAACAGCTCGAACGCTACTACACTCAAAAAAGTACATTTGTAGGGTTTTCTGATAAAAATTTACAGCAGAATCAATATTTTAATATTGGTTTTGAAGGTGAACCTTCCGATTCAGGTTATATTTTGAAGGCAGAGCCTAACAAAGAAACCAACGCAAATGAAACCTGTACCGTTTATTACAACGACAGCGGTATCATCTGGGCAAGCAGCGACAAGCAAAACTGTCCCGGTTATGAAATGCCAAAATCAGAATAAATCGAAAGATAAAAGGCCGTCTGAATTTCAGACGGCCTT
>NZ_KV821641.1:0-14388 GCF_001815685.1 Neisseria sp. HMSC056A03 | reverse complement strand
AAAGGCCGTCTGAATTTCAGACGGCCTTTTTGATGGTTTGGCTGTATAAGGACATTAGCTTAAACAGGGCAAAGATCGGTAATCCCGACCTGATGCGAAGTCAATCTTAGCCTTTGCGGCGCGGTTCGTCAGGGCGGATGCGTGAAGCCAGTTGGTCGAGGATGCCGTTGACGAATTTATGGCCATCGGTGCCGCCGAAAGTTTTGGTGACTTCGATGGCTTCGTTGATGATGACAGGGTAGGGGGTTTCAGGCATGGTGCTCAGCTCATGGCAGGCAACCAGCAAAACGGCGCGTTCGATAGGACTGAGGTCTTTTTCGTCGCGGTCGAGCAGGGGGCTGATTTTTTCCATGTATTCTTCGGCATGGGTTTGTGCGCCGAAAAACAGTTTGTTGAACAGCTCTTCATCCATATTGGATGTTTGGGACAGTTCGTGGATGTTTTTGGCGATTTCGGGAGCGGCTGTTTTGTTGATGCCTGCTTGATAAATAGCTTGTACGGCAAGCTCGCGTGCGCGGCGGCGTGGGCTTTTCATGGGTATTCCTTGTGAAGAGAGTGCCGATGGTTGTCGGCTGAATATTGAATGATTCAGACGGCCTCAATGTCATGATTGAGAGGCCGTCTGAAAATATGCGGTATTCAATACGGGGAGAAGCTTATTCTTCGTCGTCTTCGTATTGTTCTGACAAAAGATGGTTGACCAAGTTGGCACATTCTACGGCAACTTTGGCGGCATCGGAGGCTTTTTCTTCAATGCGTGCAACGGCTTGTTCGTCGTTTTCAGTCGTCAGGATAGCGTTAGCGATAGGGATGTTGTAGTCAAGGGCAACGCGGCTGACACCTGCGCCGGACTCATTGGATACCAATTCAAAGTGGTAGGTTTCGCCACGAATGACAACGCCGATGGCAATCAGGGCATCGAATTGTTCGGATGAAGCGAGGTTCATCAGCGCGATAGGCACTTCAAGCGCGCCGGGAACGGTGGCAAGCGTGATGTTGTCTTCGGATACGCCCAATTCTTTTAAGGTGCGGCAGCAAACTTTGACCATTTCGCTGCCGATTTCGTTGGTAAAGCGGGCTTGAACGATGCCGATGCGCAGGTTGGTGCCATCGAGGCGTGGTTCGATAATGTTCATGATGATTCCTTCAATATTTGTGAAATAGGGATTCGGCTCGGTTTCAGACGGCCTTGTTATGAAGGGGGCCGTCTGAAACGAAATGGGTGGGTTATTCTTGCGGCTGCCAATCGGCAACGGCTTGGAACTCGCCGTCTTCGTTCAATTCCCACGCGCTGCCTTCTGCCTGAGTCAGCAGGGGCGCGATGTCGGGGTTGTCTGCGGTAATGGCGGAGAGGCTGACAATGCTGAAGTTGTCGGGATTGTCGGTGTATTCGTCGGTTTCGTCGCCGCTGAAAATACGCCAGCCGCTGTCGTTTTCAAATACGGGGGCTTCACGGTAGAGGAAGCCGACGGGCTCGCCTCGTTCGGCGACGGTGTTGGTGACGATGCAGCGGTCGAGCGCTGCGGCCAATGCTTGGGCAAATTTGTTCATGGAGTTGACAAAGAGATGATTTGGCATGATTTTACACGATTCGCCGCTTTTCCGCACGGATGTGTGCAGGGGCGGTTTGATGGTACAATGTCGGCAAGTGCCGTCAGGTTTGAACGTGACGGCTTTTGATTGTTTATCGGCTTGAGGGACGCAAGAAACAATGAGCCAAAATAAAAAAGTTGCCGGTGTAGCCTTTTTATTTTGTTTCACTGCGGATGAGGCGTACTTTCCGGCTGTTTTTTGAAAGTATGGAATGAAACCTGATTTGCTCAAACAGCAGGCGCATCGAGCGATTCAAAAGCGTCTGGGCTATGAGTTCCGCAATATGGAGCTGCTTCAGCAGGCTTTGACCCACCGCAGCTACAATGCCAAACACAATGAGCGTTTTGAATTTGTCGGCGATTCGATTTTGAACTATTCCGTGGCGCGGATGTTGTTTGACGCGTTTCCGAAATTGTCGGAAGGCGAGTTGTCGCGGATGCGCGCGGCTTTGGTGAATGAAGGCGTGTTGGCTGAAATCGCGTTGGAAATGAATGTCGGCGACGGTTTGTATTTGGGTGCCGGCGAGTTGAAGAGCGGCGGTTTCAGACGGCCTTCGATTTTGGCCGATGCGATGGAGGCGATGTTTGCGGCGGTCAGTTTTGACGCGGATTTTTCTGCGGCGGAAAAAGTGGTTCGCCATTTGTTTGCGGAACGCGTGAAACGTGCGGATTTGAATATCGGCAAGAAAGACAGTAAAACCGCTTTGCAGGAAGCCTTGCAGGCACGCCGCTTTGCCCTGCCGAAATACCGAATCGAAGAGCAGGCGGAGCAAACGGCTGATGCGATGTTTGTGATTTCCTGTGATTTGGGCGAACTCGGTTTCATCTGTAACGCACGCGGCAGCAGTCGGAAAGTAGCCGAGCAAAAAGCGGCATGTGAAGCCTTAGAATGGTTGGAACAGAAGTTTCCTTTGAAAAAATCTAAAAAATAATACTTTAGACGGCCTTTGAGAAAATGCAAAGGCCGTCTGAAACAATCCAAGAAAGTCATCTATAAATGGATATCGAAACCTTTTTGCAGAACGAGTCGCAACACCCGACGGATTATCGTTGCGGCTTTGTGGCCATCGTGGGTCGTCCTAATGTCGGCAAATCCACGCTGATGAACCATTTAATCGGTCAGAAAATTAGTATTACCAGTAAAAAAGCACAAACCACGCGCAACCGTGTAACTGGTATTTACACCGACGACACGGCGCAATTTGTGTTTGTCGATACGCCGGGTTTTCAAACCAATCACCGCAATGCTTTGAATGACCGTCTTAATCAAAACGTAACCGAAGCGTTGAGCGGCGTGGACGTGGTAATTTTTGTGGTGGAAGCCATGCGCTTTACCGATGCCGACCGCGTGGTACTGAAGCAGTTGCCTAAGCATACGCCTGTGGTATTGGTGGTCAATAAAATCGATAAAGATAAAGCCAAAGATAAATTTGCGCTTGAGGCGTTTATCAATGAAGTACGCCAAGAGTTTGAATTTGCCGCCAGCGAGGCAGTCAGCGCGAAACATGGCCTGCGTATTGCCAATCTGTTGGAACTGCTCAAGCCTTATCTGCCGGAAAGTATCCCGATGTATCCGGAAGATATGGTCACGGACAAATCCAGCCGATTCCTGGCGATGGAAATTGTGCGTGAAAAACTGTTCCGCTATTTGGGCGAAGAGCTGCCGTATGCGATGAATGTTGAAGTGGAGCAGTTTGAGGAAGAGGAAAGCGGACTGTTCCGCATTCATATCGCTGTGTTGGTCGATAAAGACAGCCAAAAGGCGATTTTGATTGGCAAGGGTGGGGAGAAATTGAAGAAAATTTCTACTGAAGCCCGCCTTGATATGGAAAAATTGTTTGATACCAAAGTTTTTTTGAAGATTTGGGTGAAAGTAAAATCCGGTTGGGCAGATGATATTCGTTTTCTGCGCGAATTGGGTTTGTAATTTGATGTGTTTGAACAAAAGGCCGTCTGAAAAACTTTCAGACGGCCTTTTGTTTGATTAAGTCAACAATTCAGCCAGGCGTTTGACGATTTCATCCGCTGCTTGGCGTTTGGATGTTTCCGGAAATGAAGTTTCGGCAAGGTCATCAATAATGGTGATTTGATTGGTTGGCTTACCCATGGAAACGGAAACTTGGTTGGCTACCAGCATCGGTACGTTTTTGCGCAAACGTTTTGCCCGTGCAAATTTCAAAACCTGATGGCTTTCGGCAGCAAAGCCAACGCAGAATGGTGGAGAAGGCAGGGCGGCAACGGATGCGAGAATATCTGGATTTTCCGTCAGTTCGATAACCGGGGGCTGATTACCGTTTTTCTTCAGTTTCTCGTTGCTGCTGTTTTTGACTTTATAGTCTGCAACGGCTGCAACGGAAATAAAGACATCCTGCTCATGGATATGGCGGTGAACTGCCTGATACATGGCTTCTGCGCTGACAGCTTGTTCGAAATGAGCCAAGCCTGCTGGCAAGGCCGTCTGAATTTGACCGTAAATCAGCGTGACTTTCGCTCCGGCAGCACGGCACGCGCGCGCTAAAGCCATGCCCATTTGTCCGCTGGAAATATTGGTAATGCCGCGGACAGGATCAATGGCTTCAAACGTTGCGCCGGCTGTAATCAGAACTTTTTTGCCGCTCAGTAGCTTGGGTGTCCATAAATCTTCTAGCAAATCTGCCAGATCGACCGCTTCGACCATTCTGCCTGTACCTGTTTCACCGCAAGCCTGTTCGCCGCTGTTTGGGTAAAACACGGTAATGCCGTCTGAAACCAGTTGCTCAATATTGCGCAGGTTGGCAGGGTTGTTCCACATTTCGACATTCATTGCAGGTGCAACGGCCAAAGGACATTTTCTAGCTGCCACCAAGTTGGTCAGTAGATTATCAGCTAATCCATTGGCAATTTTGGCAATCGTATTGGCAGTGGCTGGCGCAATAAGAAATGCGTCGGCTTCACGCGTCAGATTGATGTGCGCCATGCCATTATTGGAAGCACCTGAATAGGTATCCGATAAAACAGGGTTGCCAGTTAAAGCTTGGAAAGTCAGTGGGGAGACAAATTCTGTCGCAGAATCCGTCATCACTACTGATACAGAATGTCCTTGCTTTTTCAGCAGCCTGACCAGTTCGCAAGATTTATACGCCGCAATACCGCCGGTAATGCCGAGGAGAATGTGTTTGCTCATAAATAACAGGCTCATTAAATGAGATATATAGGAATCAAATCAAATTATATTTGTTCGATGTTGATTCTGGCCAGTTTTGCTTTAATCGCATTGCCATATCTCTTCGGCAAAAATGCTGAAACCTGAAGCCACGCGAGAAATTACGCGCTAATTTTTGAGAAAAACACTTTTTAAACTTATTTCACACGCTGCAATAATGTTTCAAATCCTGCCAAACAAAGGCAGGATTTTTTTATGTTACATTAGTTATTATCTATAATTTGCGAGAAACAGGCGGGTTTGCTCGTCTAATTCGATCGGTGCGGGTGCAGTTGCTTCGTTAAATTCACTAATGCCTCGTCTAGGCCTGCCAAGCACGCCTGCATGTCTTCTATTTCGGTTTGCAGGTCTGCAATGGTTTCGCGGCGTTCGGAAATGCTCGGCAGTTCTTCGTTTCCCCATTTTGAACCGATGGCGGTTTCAATGGTTTGCATAATTCGGCTGTGAACCGCATCGGGGACGAAGTAACAAAGTGTGCTTAATGTACGGTCTTCTCCATGGCTGAAAAAATTGCCTGATAAGAATTCGCCGTGTGCCGCGCGGAAGCCGGAGAAAATCCAGTTTTCGCGCAATGTACCGTATTCCTTTCTGCCTATTGTGTGTGTTTCAAGCTCATTTAAAGGCATATTGCTGTAACTCGGTATTTCAATCGCGGCGTTTTCGCCGAAACCGCGCCGTTCGCTCGTCAAGAGGTCAATCAAAATCTGTTCTGCCTGTTTGCTCTCGGCGGCAATATGTTCTTTCAGTAATAGGCTGAAATCCGTCTTGCTTACGGGCATATCGCGCAAGCGTTTGATTTCGCTTTTCAGTTTTTCAATTTGCCCCGCTACATCTTCACGTTCCTTACGGATTGCGGCGGCCTGATTTTGAAAGGCTTGTAGTGCAGATTTTGCAGATTCAATGGCTTTTGTTTTGTTCATGGTGTTTGGTCTTTCATCGGTAGTTCGTCAAATGAATACAGGCTTTCACGGCCTGATAATAGGTTACATCGGGATGTTGCTTTTGATATTCTCGGGCTAAATAATCCAGCTTTTGCGATTCGTTTTGGAAGATTGGCAGTTTGGATTCGGAAAAATCAATATCCATTTCAAATGTGATGTATGGTGTGGATATTTCAGAAAAATTCAGCGGTTCCATACCTTTAACAGCTGGATTATTCAAAAAGGCAATGTGATTCAGTTTTAGGCCACTGGGAAAGGGGTCAAACCCTGCTGAAACGTGCCTATACATGCCTTTTCTTACCATGCTCAACAATTCTGCGGTAATAAAGGCATTGGCATACAGATTTTTGCCATCAAATCCCAATTCATGAACTAGTCCAAGCGGCTTTAACCCTTTGGGGAATTTCCCAATTTCGCGGTATTCTCCATGCCCGATAAACAAAGCGGCGCGGCCATTGGTGCGGCTGTTGTGTTCGTCGGCAATATCTTTCAGCATTTGCGCGGAAAACTGGCGACGCCGTCCTTTAGAATCCCAGTGCGTTCCCACACGGAAAATCTGAAAGCGTTTCAGAGATAAATTCATTTCAACCTACTTTCAAAATTCGGTAGACTTGTTGCAATGAAATACCGTATTTAGAGGCTAATTCACCACACGAATAATTACCTGTTTCAAAATCGGCAATGATTGAAAGACGGCGTTCTGCGGACGAATTTGAATGCCCGTTTCTAAAGTAAATCAGTTGTCCGCCAAAGGTTTCAGATATGCCGTCCGAAACGGCCAAAGCTGCCGCAGCAACAACCGATTTAGGAACGGCGCGCTGATTTAAAACTTCGGTTACTTTATCGGCAATGTAGGTTAAAACTTCATCACCTTTGATATTTGTTCTTGATTTACTGCCCATTTTCAAATTCCTGTTTTGAGAATTAAAGTTTCCCCGCCGCCTGTAATATTCAAGCCATGAATCGGGTAGATGGCCGCTGCATTTTTGTCAGAATGCCTTGCCACTAATTTATTAATACAAATTAAAATCCGCCAAAGGCTTATTCTTTTAATCTATCCCTATCTTCTGAAATCATCGGATAGTCAGTTGTTAGATTGGGTTACAAAAAGCGTATTGCCGGAATTCCTAGAGAATCAGCGCAATGCGCTTTTTCTCTTTTATTTCAAATAAAAATCCAAGCGTTCTCGCAATGCCGAATTTAATGATTGCCCATTGTCGTATTCGCTGAATTCAACGCATGTTTCAGGCATTTCCGCAAAATCCAAAGCGTGAACAAACAAAGCACGGTCACGCGGCATCAGGCGGCCTTCCCGTATCAGGTTCTCAACAAATTCCGCATTATCTGCATGCAGTTTGCCCCATTTTTCCCTTGCCTGTTTGTCATGGAAAGCCGCTAATTCCGCCTGTGCTGTTTTAGCCCGAATTTCCGCTTCACGTCGGGCATTTTGTGCTGCTTCTAAGTAGTTGTTCATCAAAATTTCCCTTTCCTATCGCCATTTAACACATATTAAAGCGATATTCAGGCGATTGCGTTTTAAAGCGCATTAAAAAAACAGCCCATACCGTTTTCAGGTATGGACTGTTTATACAATCTGGATTATTCGCAATTCCAAGACAGGCTTTGTTCCAGCGTTTCGGCGGCAAAATGCAGCGTGTTGAATAACTGTTCTTCCCGCTTGTCGCCGCCGCGTGAATAGCAGGACATAGCCGCCAACATATCGGCAATATGCGCTATCTGCCGGTATGCCGCTTCGTTCAGCTTGTAAATATTATTTTGGCCGTCATACAGGCATTGCGGCGCATCGGAATCTTGGAAGTTTTTCAGAGTATCGGTTTGAGAGGTTTTCATGATATGGCCTTTCTATTCTTATCGGTTGATGCCGCCTTTCCGTTCTCACACGGCGAGGCGGCAGACAAAGGGCAAGGTGTGAGAAACCGGCAGAATAGAACCGGTGGGCAGATGCCCGCCTTGCCCCTGCCTACCATAAGAAAAAGGCACACTAGGGGAAATGCAAACGTAAAAAATCCGCATCTTGTTTGGACTGAAGCCAAACCAATCAGGCGGTGTTTGCCTATTCTGTATCAGCTTCTCACGGCTGGCTGCTCTATTGAAAGCAGCGGATTCATTATTATGCGCTTGCGCTGAAAAGTCAAGCGGTATTTTGCAGCAAATTTGAAAATGCACGCCAGCGTGCATTTTGGGGAATGTTTGGGAAACAAATCTTTGCCGATGTCGGCAAAGATTCAAATGCGACGACGTCGTCGCATTTCGTTTTAGCTGCAACTTTTCCTGATGTCCGGAAAAGTTCAAATGTAACGCCGGCGTTACATTTCCTGATTGGGCTGTTGATACCTGATTAAAGGTGTAAAACGGACGCTGGCGTCCGTTTTGATTGACGTATCACATACAAATTACCCGACATCGGGTAATCTGCCCAAATGTGCCGCTGGCGGCACATTTGGACATTTGACTTACCGTCTTTGAGGTGAATCTTTCCCGCCAGCGGGAAAGATTCAAAAGCGACGCCGGCGTCGCTTTTAGAAGTAAAACTAAATAAATACTTGATTTTTATATATTTAAATTTACTGCTGGCGGTAAATTTGGAAAATACTGCTTCAAAATGGACGACATCGTCCATTTTTAAATGCGACGACGTCGTCGCATTTGTTGCCGAAATATCCGAAACAAAAAGTCCCGACGTCGGGACTTTTTCAACAGGCCGCCTGAAAATCGGGTAGGTTACCGTCTTTCAAATGTGACGCCAGCGTCACATTTGACCTGTTTGCCTTGTATTTTTGGAACTGCTTAAATCCGCCGTTTTCAGGCTTGTTTGCATTCAGACAGCCTAAGTTGCGTTTTGTACATTTCCCATCGGTCAGGCGCATTCCTGACCGACTTAAAAACGATTTTGCCGTCGGTTTTAGATTGCAAATCGAAAAGGAAAGCGCAAAAGTTGCGACATCGCAACTTTTGCCTATCTCAAACGGCTGTTTGATGCGTCTAAAGCGGAGCGGCGTTCAAGTTTTTAGCCGTGCAAATTTTCCGACGTCGGAAAATTTGGGTAATTTATTTTAAAAATGGACACTGGCGGCCGTTTTCAAATGCGACGACGTCGTCGCATTTGGTGATATGGAAACATCGGGTAAAATTACCGATGTCGATAATTTTGAAACAGGCCGTCTGAATTTCAGACGGCCTGTTTGCTTTTTTTAAAGAGTATTAATGTTTGCCAGAATATAGCTGACTTATATTTGTCTCGTTGTATTAATACCCATTAAAGGAACAGACATGAATCAAATGCAGGTAAAAAACGAAGCGGCAAACATCCAATCGGTAAAATTGGACTACCCTATCCGTATTCACACGGCAAACGGTGAAAAACTGTTGGAATCGTTGCCCGTCCGCCGTTTGACCGTGGGCGATTTGCGCGCGGTTGCCGGTTTGAAAACCGATGCGGAACAGGAACTGGCCATGATGGCTCGTATTACGGGCTTGGTGCCGGAAGATTTGGATTTGCTGGATTTGGCCGATTATCAGAAATTGCAGCTCTTTTTTCGCAATTCCGCAGGTGGAACCGGCGGAACTGAATAAAGCGGTTTCTGATTTGGCGTGGTGGTACGGTTGGCCGCCTGAAGTGATGTACCGCATGACTTTAGCGGAATTTAACGGCTGGCTGGAACAGGCAACGCGCCAAATCAAAGCAGGATATGTGAAATCATGATGTTTTCGGGCGGTTGGCGATAGCCAATGCGCCCGAAAATACTATGGAGAACAGGTAGGCAGCCAAAGCGGTTGCCGGAGATGCGCAGATTAAGACAAACAGGCCGATAAAGACGGCAAAAACAGCGGAGAAAACAGGGCTGGCCGCATCAAACAGGCCTGAAAATATCCAGATAAACAGTCCGGCATTGAAAAGGCAAAAGATTACCTTGCCTGTGATTTCGACATAGTCGGAAAAATCCAAAGGCAGATTGTCTGTTTCGGTATGGCCGTCTTCAAACTGATGTTGTGTTGTCATGATTTTGCCGTCCTTTCCATCAATTAATTTTCCAAACAGGAAGCTGAAATGTCAAGTGAATTAGCAGTCAGTGTTGTTATCGGTGCGGGTATCCGTGCAGGTTTTTCTTCAATTTTCGGACGTGCGAAGAATACCGTTAAGGAATTGGGAAGCGAAATCCAAAACGTAACACGCAAGCAGGAATCTTTGGGCAAGTCTATTGCCAAAGGTTTGGCAACCGGAAAAAGCAGCTTAGGGGTGATGCGCGCCCAATACGATTTATTAGGTAAGTCCATTGAAAAAGCGCAGGCAGCTCAAAGAAAGCTGAATATTGCGCTTGGAAAGCAGGAAAAAGCCAAGGCATACCGAAGGGGCTTGCGAAGCGAGATGATGGATACTGCCGGTCATGGGGCGGTTGCCGCCGCGCCCATTATTTCGTCGGTCAAAATCTTTCTGAAAGAAGAATCTGCCGAAACCGATTTAAAAATGGCCATGCAGAAATCAAACGGCAGTTTTGGTGCATTTGAAACGGTTCGCAGGGAGGTCGTGAAACTGGGAAAAGAATTGCCGGGAACAACCGCAGATTTCTTCCGCCTTGGAAAGGCTTTGAAATCCCAAGGTTTATCAGATTCTTTGCTGACAAACGGCGGTTTGCATACATCTGCAAAGCTGAATACCGTGATGCAGATGAATCAAGAGGAAGGCGGCGCGTTCTTTGCTAAATTGATTGAAGCGCGGGGGTTGAACGAAAGTGAATTTGCCAAAGCCGCAGATATAACGCAGCGGGCTTATTTCGGTTTCGGCATGAATAAAGAAGACATGTTCGAATCGATGAAATACAACGCGCCAACGATGAATATGCTGAATCTCAAAGGATTGGGCAATTATGAAAAGATGATGGCCATCGAAGGTATGGGCGCACAAGTCGGATTGGAAGGCAGCCAGTTCGGTACAAATTTCTCCATGATGCTTGACCAAATGGCAGCAGGACCGAAACAGCTTGCTATGGCCAAAAGCGGTATGAAAAAAATTGCCAAAGATATTTTGGAAAAATCCAATGTTGATTTTGAATTTTTCGATAAGTCAGGAAAATTCAAAGGCTTGGAAGGCATGATTTCAGAGTTGGAAAAGCTAAAAAAAATCAAACAGGAACAGGGAGACGAAGCCGCTTCAATTGTGGCTGACGAATTGTTCGGAGCGCAAGCAAAACGGACGGCCTTAACTATTGCTGAAAAAGGTCGTGCCGGTTTGGAAGCGAATCTGAAACTGATGCGTGAACAGGCCGATTTAGATTCACGGATTGCCACGAAAACCGCAACTTTAGGGGCTGCTTTGGAAAGTTTGGGCGGTGTGGCCGAACATACGGCGGCTATTTTCGGCAGTGCTTTTGCACCTGATATTCAAAAATTTGCCAAAACCGCACAGGATTTTTTGGAAAATACTTTCCAGCCATGGCTTCAGCAAAACAAAGAACTGATTAAAACAGGCGCGGGATTATTTGCAGGTTTGTTTGCAGGGAAATTGGCTGTTTTAGGCCTTGCCTACGGGTTTAGTATGCTGATGATGCCCGTTCGTTCAGTAGGTATTGCCTTTGCCAAATTAAGTGCTTCATTCCGTCTTGTTCAACTAATGCGATTGGGTAAAGTCGGAAAAATGCAGATGTTTTTAAGAATGTTCGGAATGTCTGCCAAAACAGCAGCAAAAGCAAGTTCTTTGCTTTCTGCAACATGGCGCGGTGTGCTTTCCGTCGGTTCCCGTTTCCTTGGGGTCTTTAAAGGATTAGGTACTGTTTTAATGCGCGGATTGCCGTTGTTTAAAGCATTTGGACAAGGTTTGCTTGCCGGTTTCGGCGGCATGTTTAAAGTTTTTGGAATTTTTGCGCAAACAGTCGTTTTGAAACTGGTAAGATTTTTGCCTATGTTGAGTAATGCCTTTTTGATGTTGGGGCGGACATTATTGATGACACCGATTGGATTGGCATTTACCGCAATGGCAACAGCTGCATATTTGCTTTATACCAATTGGGATAGTGTTGTCGGCGGTGCTAAATTATTGTGGCAGGATTTAGGGAACTTGGTAGGAAATGTTGCCAATTCGGTAAGTATGTTTTTTAGTGCTGCATGGACAAATATTCAGGCTTTTTTCAGCAGTGGCATAGTGAACATATCTGCCCAAATTCTGAATTGGTCACCTATTGGATTATTTTATCAAACCTTTGCCGCCGTACTGAATTGGTTTGGCGTGACCTTGCCCGCAACATTTACCGGTTTTGGGCAAATGTTGATTACCGGTCTGATTAATGGAATTAAAGCTAAAGCAGCAGAAGCCATTGCGGTAATGAAGAATTTTGCGGCAAGGCTTCAGTTAGGATTTACCATTCCCAACAGAATACATTCCCCAAGTCGTGTATTTATGCAGTATGGCGGCTTTTTAATGGACGGCCTGAATATCGGATTAAAACGAGGGCAAACTCAACCTTTAAGCCAAATGAGCCGTTTATCAGACAAACTGCAAAATAGAATTGAAAATGCCGATTTGTCAGAAACTGCACTTCGATATTCTCAATTATCACAAGCTAGGCAAGATAAAGAAGCGGGCATACAAGGGCAAAGTATAGGTTCAAATGCTGTTACCATCTATTTCAACCCGACATACAATGTGAACAGTCAGAATTTTAATCCTAATGAAGCTGCAAAAATGACGATGCGTGATTTTGAAAATTTAATGAAACGCTATCAACACGACTTACAGCGTCGAGCTTACTAAAAATGACAAAGATGGAGCGGACAGCGGTGGAAACAAAGCCGTCGCGCCGCAGACGAGGGAGGCAAGACCCTGCAAAAAAGCGGGCAACTCGCCGCCAGCCTGACCACACAGGTTGGCAGCAACTATGCCCGCATCGGCAGCAACAAAAAATACGCCGCCATCCACCACCTCGGCGGCCAAGCGGGGCGCGGCCACAAAACCAACCTCCCCGCGCGCCCCTACCTCCCCATCAACGGCAACGGCGAACTCCAACCGGACGCCGAACGCCGAATCCTAGACATCGCCATTGCCGCACTCAAAAAAGGACTCTGACAACAAAAAACGGACGATAAAAAACCGTCCGTTTTTTGTTGCACTATTTGCAACTCTTTTTCACTTTTCCCATCCCGCCTCATCCCCCATCATCCCACTTCTTCCCATTTATCTCATCATTCCTATATATTTATCTCATTTGGTTTCAGAAACCGCTCCGTTTTTTACTTCAGTCACATAACTGCAGACTTTAAATTTAGGAACAACATTGAGCGAGTAGTCCGGATTGACCAAAGGCGAAGCACTGGAGTACAGCGTCCATTTTGCCAGGCTGCCGTCTTCACAATCAGTCGTTGCGTTAAAGCTGGTAACCCCTTCGCTGAAAGCGATTTGATAATTAGGGTAAAACTCGCCGGGAATTTCGTGTGCATTACAGAAATCAAATAATCTGTCATGTGCGAACAGATTCTGACGGATATAGGCCCACAATTCTTTTTCTAGAAAATCTTGGTCGGCAAAATGTCTGGAAGGGTAGCCCTCGTCGACAAAGTTTTGAATCCTTTCCTGCATATCTGGGACTGCACCCGCTTTAGCGCCCCACATACCTGCAAGAATTAGGGCGGTATGCGAGCCTGAGTCGCGAATAGTGTGGAATAGGGTGCCACTTTTTATCCATTCGGATACGGCCGCTGCATCACGATAACAAATAATAGAGTCTGCATCACGGAAAATAACGTATTCAACCTCAGGATCATTAATGGCAAGAAAGCGCCACATCGTACCCGGCCAGTTGTCCAATGGAGCGCCAACTTTAATTACTTCTGCTCCGTTATTTCTAAATCGTTGAATAGCTTCAGCCGATACAGAATCGTCGACATAAAAACGACATGTCCAACCGGGGAAAAGCACAGGTGCAAGCTGGGTATTTAAGACGGCAGGCTCAATATATTTGGAATTATTGCCAAATAAAGAAAAGGAGATAATCCGTTTGCCGTTTTTTGGAGCCGGTATCGGAATGATTTCATGCTCTAGGTCTGGAATAGCTTTATCTTTTAGGGCCAAAGCCTGATGACCGTAAAACCCGGTTTTTTCCCAATTATCTAGAGCGCCATAAGCGTGCGCAAGTAAATCCAAAGCAGGAATATAGGTACTATCCAGCTCTGGCGTTTTCATTTCAGCCTCAATGGCTTTTCCCATTTCAATTGCTTCAGATAGGCATAAGCAACTTTATGATGAAATTCTGCAGATTGCGGATTGAGAAGGCAAAGAATCTCGGCACGTTTTAGCGCTTCCTCGTAATTTTCCTCTTCGATAAAAGAGTGATATGCTTGTTCAAATTTTTGTTGAATCTTTTCGTCACTCATAATAGGGACTATTCTAGAATTTATGATTGTTTTATTGGAGAAAGTAGAGATTGTAAGAGTAGATGGGACTAAAGCGCCAGTAATATAGAGATATAGAGTGTTGAATGTGGCAATTAAGAGTAAAGCCACAGGGCTATTTATCTTAGGGTATCTGGTTTATCTATTGAATGATAAAATTCAATAAATTTTAAATTATTTAAATACAGATAGTTGTGAGAAATTTTTAATTTTTTTGAAATTGGGTGTTGACTGGTTTTGTTGTGAGGCGTAT
>NZ_KV821640.1:0-5023 GCF_001815685.1 Neisseria sp. HMSC056A03 | reverse complement strand
ATGAGTGTCCAAGATTTGGGGGCCAGTTCACATATTTCAGACGGCCTGAATGTCGGCTTACCATTGGAAACGGCCGCGTTTGACCTGCAGGCCGTCAGGGTTGAGTTGCGAAGCCAATCCGTGATTGCGCAGGGCGTGGGTGAGGGCGACGGCGAGTCCGTCGGCGGCATCGGCTTGCGGCGTGCCGGAAAGTGCAAGCATTTGGACCACCATATGCTGCACCTGCTCTTTGGCGGCCTTACCCTTGCCGACCACAGCCTGCTTGACCTGAAGCGCGGTGTATTCAAATACGGGCAAATCGTGCATGACCAAAGCGGCAATCGCCGCACCGCGCGCCTGACCAAGCATTAACGTCGCGGCCGGATTGACGTTGACGAACACTTGCTCGATGGCCGCCTGATGCGGCTGATAGTGGCAGATGATTTCGTCGATATGGCGGACAATCACGGCGATGCGTTCGGAAAGCGACGCGCCGGTCGGCGTTTTGATACAGCCGGAAGCAACATAATGATGCTCGCGGCCGTGGACATCGATCACGCCGAAGCCGGTCACGCGGCTGCCAGGGTCGATGCCGAGAATGCGTGTGGGTTGGAACTGGGACATAGTGCGTGTTTAAAGTAATCGGTGTTTCAGGGCAGGCAGGCGCGTGCGCACGCTTTGCAGGCGCTCAGTATCCAAATCGGCACAAATCACGCCTTCGCCTTCCGGCAACGTCGCCAATACATCGCCCCAAGGGTCAATAATCATACTGTGGCCGAATGTGCGGCGGCCGCTTTCATGCAGTCCGCCTTGTGCCGACGCGATGACGTAGCATTGGTTTTCCACCGCACGGGCGCGCAGCAGCAATTCCCAATGCGCCTTGCCGGTCGTGTAGGTAAATGCAGCCGGTAACAGCAAAACATCAAACGGCTGCTGGGCGCGGAAAAACTCAGGAAAGCGCAAATCGTAGCAGACCCCGGCCGCCAGCGGAACATCGTCCACGCTCAGCTTCGGCACATCGTTGCCCGCCAATATCGTATCGGCTTCGACGTAGCGTTCGCCCAAACCGGAAAAGCCGAAAAGGTGCATTTTGTGGTAAAGCCCGATTCGGTTGCCGTCGCGGTCATACACCAGCATCGTGTTCATCACCTTGCCAGCGTCTGGGCTTTGCAGCGGAACAGTTCCGCCAAACAACACCACGCCGCATTCCCTTGCCGTTTCGCTTAAGGCCGTCTGAAAACGGGTGTGGCAGGTTTTGCCAACTCGTCCATCGTCCAAAGGCTCGGCAAATGCCAGCTTGTCCGTATCGTTTTTGCCCATCAGCGGCCAATATTCGGACAGCAACACCCAATCCGCCCCTTGTTCGGCCGCCTCGCGGACAAGGCGCTTCATGGTGGCAATATTGGTTTCGGGGTCGGTGGACGACACCATTTGCACAGCGGCGGCGCGTAAAGAGCGCATCATCAAAACTCCTGTCAGATTTTGCAAGAATTGTAACTTGTTTACGCACAAGGCCGATACAATCGGCACACAATTCCTCTTCAAAAAAAGGATAAACCATGAGCTTGAAACTTCTCCTCACTGCCGCACTTTCCACCGCCGCACTTGCCGCACATGCCGACGTACAGCTTTACGGCAGCATCAAAAGCGGCATCGAAACCTCGCAAACCCGTTTCGGCGGCCAAACATACAGCCGAACCGCCGTTGCCGACCAAGGCAGCCACATCGGTTTGCGCGGCTCGCATCCGATTGGCGGCGGAACGAATTTTATTTGGGAAGTCGAACAAGACACCCCTGTCGGCAAAAGCGGCTCCATCCGCCAAGACTGGCGCGAACGTCGAGACAATTTTGGCCGTTAAAGGAAAGATTGGATAGTAAAGGCCGTCTGAAAAATCAGGATAACTGGTTTTCAGACGGCCTGTTTTTTATTTTTAGAATAATTATATAGTGTATTTTAACTTGCTGTTTTTATTGTTTTAAATGACGAGTTGTGGGAGCTTGCATATACCTTTTTTCGTATTAAAGGATGTTTGAAAAAATAGGTAGGATTAAAATCATCTATTCTATGAAATTTATAGAAGCATAATAAAAGAACGGTTATTTTTTAAATTCTATCTTTAAAATCTAATTGATAGTTATTTATTAGGACCAAGTTTTCAAAATGGTGCTAGAATATTGTGAGCAATAAAATATAAATTTATGAGTTTTAAAAATGGGTATTGCTATAATGGGCTAAGCCATTACAAATTTAAGGAGTTTGACATGAAAAAAGTATTATTTCTTTCTATTTGCCTGTTAGGAACTAGTTCTTGTTTTGCTCAGGATTTTTCAACACTTTCTGTTTTTAAAGATACTATTAAGAAGTCAATCGATGAGAAAACATATACTCTATGCAATGTGGAAAAGTATAATCAGTTACATAAAATTGGAAATGAATGTTTGTATAGTTTATCTCTTAGTTTAGATAGTGCAATAGATAAAAGATATAAAGAATTGCAAATTAAAAATAAAAAAAATAAATTAGTTGAAAAATTTCCTTCAAATTATTTTTCTGAATTAAGAAAAACATATTCTGCTTATGAAGATGAAGCTTGCTTTAATCCATTAAATGATATTACAGGGGGATTAAAAAATTCTTATGATGTAAAAGAGCTTGTCTGTAATGTGGAGCAGAAATTATTTCATATAAAAACATTAGAAAATTTTGATAAAAAGGATTTTTAATATAGTACATATGCTATATTAAAATTCTAAAAAGCCTAAAAAATCTATTTCTAAATTTGTCTTAAAAAAGGAAACTAATAATGGTTCAAAGAGCAACACGTGGTCCTCGTTTTACTGGTGGAGATCATTTAACTCCTAAAGATGGTTTGAGTTATTATGTGCATCAAGCTATGATGGAAAACGAATTAAATGGTGGATATGGTGCATATAAAATGTCGAATGCTGTTAATGGCTCTAGTGGACCAAGTTTTGGGCCTATTCAGTATGATATCGGAGGTAATCAAAATGGGCGTGTCGTTCTTGAAAAGATAATGCTACAGGCTAAAGATCAAAATGGTAAAAATTTTGTATCCGATGAGGAAATTAAGCAGATACAAAAGCATTTGTATAAACCATTTAAAGCAATGTCTCAAGAAGAGAAAAACATGTATGCTGTTTTAAAACCAAAGATGGATAAAGCTTTGAGTTCTGAGGTAGGTATACGAATAATCAATGAAGATTATTTAAAAATATTAGATAAAAAAGTTAATGATGTAAGTAAAGTTATTAGTCAAATTGGTAATTCAGAAAATAAGAAATTTCTTCAGTCTAGTATGCAAGCCCAAGTCTTTATTGCAGACATTGGTAATCAATATGGTTTAACCGTAAACAATAAACTTAAACAATTTCTTAATCAAACTGAAAAAGACAATGGAGTCACTTTACCTGGAAATAAAACTGTAAAAGTGCATGGTCAGCTTGATATGGAAGATTTAAAAAATTTTCGTATGAGTACTGTATATGGAATCAAACACCCAGCAGATGCAAAACGTCGGGACGAAAACATCGAAAGAATCACAGCTCCAACTCGTCAGCAAGAACATTCCAAATCTTCTGAGGGTAATGACAGGCCAGCCGATAAACTTCAAGCTTTAATTCAAGGCTTTAAAAATGACAAAGATGGTACGTTCACAGCCAAAGCATTGGCTGACAATGCCGATGTGGTGGCAAATTTTAGAGATGAGTTGCGAGAGACCTTAAAACAAAATCAGGCTCAAGAAGTTGCTCAAAATACTCCGCAAGTTCAAGAAGAGCGCAGCTATGGCGGTCGATCGTTTAGTTAGGAAATATTTAATAACCTTAAAACCCTAATAGGAGTCTTTGTATGCAGAAATTATTTATTCTAATATCATTAACTTTATCATTTTCGGCTTGTGCTGTATCTCCAATGGAAGAAACTGAAGATGTGATAAATAGTGGATTATATAATATCGATTTTCGTGCCGGAAACGGTAAGATTTATTGCGGCGGTGATGCGAAAGTATCTGATTTGGCTCAGGGTGTATCATGTCTGACTGAAATTAAAGGTAAGCCTGTTTTACCGCGCCCCAACGATTGCGAACTTGAATGGGGTGGAACATTCTTCTTAGGTAAAACCGGTAAAGCAGATATGGTTTGTCATAGTGACTTTCCTTTTAATCCCAAAGCCCGTATCTTGAAAAATGGAGAAACAGTTAAAGGTAATGGCTGGCAATGTACGGCTTCCGGTTCAGAAGTAACTTGCATAAATCAAGATAAACATGGATTTAAGATTAGTCAGGAAGTGCAGAAGCTGTTTTAATACATCTTTAGGAATTTAATTTATTAAAGGAATGGTATATGGATACAAATAAAACTGGTAATCACAAGCAAGAAAATCAAAGAGACCAAGTTCGAGAACAGGTTATCAATGATTATATTGAAAATTTAAGGAAATATAATGGCTATACCGAAAAAGGTAAGGATAATACCATTTTTGGGGCTCATTATGGCATGCAAGGCCAATATTGGTGCGATATGTATGTTGATTATGTTATGGAAGATTCGTTTGGCAGGCGAAATGCTCAAAAAATGCTAGGTGGGTTTTCTGCAGGAACGGAACTTAGTAAAGCTAATTATCAAAAAATAGGTAATTGGCATGATGCAAAAGATTATGTTCCTCAAAAAGGCGATCAAATTTTCTTTCTTAACCCCACAAAAGATAAATCCAGGACGGTCAATCATACGGGAGTTGTTATTGACGTTGATTTGGAAAAAGGTATTGTTTATACAATTGAAGGTAATACTAGTGCTAAACCTGGAGATGGAAATGGAACAACAGTTAGGGAGAAACAATATCCTTTAGACAAAAATACAATAAAAGGGTATGGTACACCTGATTGGGATATTGAAATTGATAAACGAATTCAAGAAATAAATAAATCATCCACTGTAAACGAACTTTCTTCAAAGAATAAATTGCAAAATTTGATAAACGGCTTTAAAAATGACCAAGATGGTACGTTCACAGCCAAAGCATTGG
>NZ_KV821639.1:0-13326 GCF_001815685.1 Neisseria sp. HMSC056A03 | reverse complement strand
TTTTTTGCAAAGGTCTCAGGCCGTCTGAAACCCAAACATCAGGTTTCAGACGGCCTTCGGTTTATCTGTCAAATAGCGCTTTGCCGTTTTTCTTGTGCCAAACGGGTCGGCTCCAGCCAGGCAATGTTTCTTTCTGCCAGCGCATCGCGCCAATAATCCAGTTTGGTATCCAAATCTTCAGAGAAACTGTCTTGATTCAAAAGCTGAATGATAACGCCGCCATCCGTAGTTTCGGCCAAGCGGCTGATTTGACGCAAAATGCCGCGGTCGGGAACAGTTTGCGTGCGTACGCCGATAAGAAGTTGCGCCGGAGTTTGTTTCAATTCGGCTTCCAATTGTTCCAAATCTTTTCTGCCGGCGACTACGCCTTTGTCTATCCATTCTTGCGCCAAAACGCCGGAAAACCAAAGCGGCTCAGGCCATTCCGTTTCCAGAGTAACGGCCCATTTAGGCGCATTATTCAGCGTAATTTTAGATGAAACGGGAACGATGTTTTCCTGAAAGTCATCGGCATCGACAATCTTCGTTTGCCATGTGCGGAGAATGTTTTGATAGTAGGGCTGATTCAGATCCAAACGTTCGCGCAGGGTTTTTAAAGTAATCTTGCAAGCCAGCCAAGCAAGCAAGCGCGGCAGAATACCATAGCAGATAATGCTGCCGATGAGTAAACCAGCCCAAGCGCGCGCATCTTCGATGTGATTGTTCAGACGGCCTGCAATTACAGCCTGACCGTCGGGAACAGGAAAGCCCAAACGTTCCGGCAGCCATGACAAAGCCTCAACCGTTTTCACCAATGCCGTATTGCTTAAAAGCGTACTTTCCCAGTTGAACGTATATTGACGCACCAAAAGCAGCAGCAAAACAGAAACCAACATTCCAGACAGCGTACAAAGCCACAGACTGTGTGAGGTTGCGCCAATCAGCCAACGCGTTTGCGGTTTGCGCCATTCGTCCATATAAAGCCGCAAAATAGCCTGATTGACCGGGTCTTTACCTCGAAACCAAGTTGCCGGACTGCTGATAAAGTGCACATTTTTCAAACGCAGGAATAAAGTCGCCAGCCACACCAGCAGCATGACCGTATTCATGCCCAAAATCCCGGCCAATACCAGAAAAAAGTTCAGCCCCTGATTGTCCATCAAAAGATAAGTGCTGGAAAAACCGACCGTAAACAACAACGTCGCCGCAACAATCCAAAGCCAAAACGAGCCCGTCTCCACCTGTTGCAACACATATTTCAAATGCTTGTCGCGGTCGATAATTTGAGCGCGGCGTATCAGTTTTTCCTCATTGCCGCCGTCAATATGTCGCAACGCTTCCGTCGCCTGCACAGGATCTCCCGGAAAAATATAGGCACGTTCTTCAAGGATACGGACCAATTCGACAAGTTTTTGCGATGGATTCAACATAAATGATAGGCCGTCTGAAAGATACAATGGAAACAGCTGTAAAAGCAGTTTCGATTTCGAATGGGTGTATAGTGGAATAGATGTAAAAAAAGCAGCCCGAAAGCTGCTCATTTTGAGTTGACGGAGAGACGCGAACTTAAGAGGTAATTCATTGTTTTATATTATATAAATAATAAATCAATTCAAATATACCCCCAAATAACCCCCCATCTTGCAAAGGTCAAAAAATTATTTAGCAGTCTAATGCTGGTTATTATAACTTTTTTTGGGGCGTGTTGTTATTTGAGTGAGTAGGCCGGCGGCTTCCCGCTCAAATTTAAAACGCTATATATATACAAAATGCACTGGTTACTCTGGTTACCTGGTTACCTGGTTACCAGCCCATAAAAACCCTTATAAATCAACGATAATGCGGTAACAAGTTATGCTCTTGTCATTGGTCACCAGTGCCGGTTAAGTGGTTACTCGCTGTTTTTTGCTTTCTTTTTATGGACTCCAAAAATTCAAGGGCTGTATTATTACGCGCGCGCGTATTGGTGTCGAAATTATTTATCCATCGTCTGTCTTTGTTGGTCATGGTGGAAACAGGGTGTAATTGCGCTTTAAGCGCGTTTTGCTTTTGGGTAGGGGTAGGTATAGGGTAGGGTGTGAATGGCTCTAATTTTTGAGATTTAGGGGCTTCCTGTCGATTTTATGCTTTCTTGGTTGGTCTGTCTGAATGTTTGGACGTAAAAAGCCCGCCATTGTCGATAATAGCGGGCTTGCTCTTGGTTATTCGTCAAAGTCGGGCGGGGCTTCTCCCATCAAAACATAAAATCGGCTTGCAACGCCGTTGCGTTTGCGCTGGTGTTGCCATCTGTCGTTATTGGTTTTTTTCGCCCATTTGCGAGTATGTAGGACTTCACATACTTTGCGCGGGCTATATCCCTTACAGACTTCATCTTCAAAGACTACGGGGATTATCCAATACTCATCTATGCTTCCCTCTTGTTTCCGATAACCTGCGTGATTTTGGTTTACGGTTTGGGTGTTCCAGTCTGAAAAGCGCATGGACAAGGCGTAAACGTCCATGAAAGCGGTTACTTGTTCAATGATTCGGCGGTCTTCGCGGTTTCCTGTGCCGTTTTCTTCCAGCCATTCATTGAAACACTGCTTCACTCCTGCCTCTCCTGCTCCTTGTCTCATGCCGGTAATAGGCGCGGCATATTCCAAGACAGCGGCCAAGAGGGCAAAGCGGCGGGCAATTCTTCGCGCCTGTCCTTCCATTGGCGGCAAGGTTTCAAGGAATTGGTCGCGGCGGGCTTCTACGGCTTGGGCGGCGGCTTCTTTTCCGTCTTTGAGGATTTGGCGGATAAGGGCGCGCCCTGCTGTTCCTCGCTGCTTGGCTGTGGCTTGGTTGATATGCTCCGACAGTTTCGCGCCATCTGTGAAGCCGTGCAATGTGTCGTAAATGCCGTATCTTGCCTCTGCCTGTATGTCAGGTAACCTAACATGATTACCGGCTTTCCATTGGGCGCGGTCTCCTATCAGGCTTTCAGGGTTTATTTCGCCGGTTGAAAGTATCAGATTGCGCCATGTTTTCTGCCTACGGTTGCCGCCATCTTTCGCCCCTTGTGTTTTTGATACGCCGTTGATTACGCTATAAACCATTTGCGGGATTTTTCGCGGGTCGGCTGTTTGGCCGATTTCATCTAACACCAGCAAGCCATCATTACGGGCTAAAGCTAAATTCTGCAAGCCAAGCAGTGTAGTATCCCAATTTCCTTTAGTGGTTTCAGGGTCGCCCCATACGCTCAAGGCAAGCCGGGCGGCGGTTGTTTTGCCTTTTGAGGAATCGCCCGCTAAATGGAAACCGCCTCCCTCTTCGTTCAAAAGTGCCAAGAATGGCGCGGCCATGCTTAAACCTAAAGCAAGGCATAGGCGGCTATTGTTCTCTGCGTATCGCGCGGCCTGTTCCTGCCATTCCTTGAGGCTGCCTTTTTCTGTGTAACCGTCTTTTTGGCTGGTGTCTCCGTTGTATAGAATGTTTGCGCCGTCTGCGTTAACGGCTTCCCCGCCTGCCAGTATGTAGGCTTCCCCGTTCCACCCGGCGCGGTCGGTAATGGTAAAGGCCGCCGGGCTTCCCTCTTTCTGCAAATAGTCTGCTAGTCTTTCTCTTTTTGCCCGCCCGCTCATGATGACTAGGCCGAAATTCTGCAAACGCTGCCAGCCTTGAACAGTGCCTATTTCTGCCTGTGGTAGGGCGGCGGTCTTTTGTTGGCGTGTGATTTTGTCTTTAAATTTGATGATCCGATAATACGCGCCGTCATTGTCTTGCCCCGTGCCAATAATGTCGATAGGGTCGGAAAGGAATTGCGGCTCTGCTTCGATAATATCTCCGTCTTTGTCGGTTCTAACGTTTATCCACCATACGCCCCGATTGTCGATTTCAAAGTGAGGGCGCGGGCGGAATGGCTCGATATTCTCAAGGTTGTAGTCTTTGGTGTTTTCCTGCTTCGCTGTTTCGGTATTTTTCATGCTGTCTGTCCTCCGAAATGATTGTCTGATTGCTTTTTCTCGTTCAGTTCGTCCAGTGCGTCATAGCCTGGCGTTTCGCTCTGCCATATGCTCGTCTTGATCCCCTGCTTAATGGCTCGCATTGCCAAGTCATAAGCGGCTCTGTAACCAACGGGGCGGGGCGTGTCGTTATCGGCAATAATCGCAATTTCTTTTATACCGTTCAGAAACTGAAAATTTGCCATGCTGTTTGCGCTCAAGGCCGCGTATAAGCCCCAATCGTAAGCCTTGTACAATTCACGGGCGGCAAGGGCGGTTTCTATTCCCTCTACAATGACAAGACGGCCATTTTCAGGAATCGGGAACAAGTGGACGGTTTGCCCTGAAATGCTGCCTTGCTTACGGTTTCGCATTTTCTTGGCCGGTAAGGTTTCGCCCGTTTCAGGGTGTTTGATTGCCAGTTTCTGATAGCGTGGTGCGTGTAGTCCGTCCTCTCCGCATGGCTTGTCATAGGCCGTCTGAAGATAGGTAAGGTGCAAGCCTTGTAGCTCCTCATCCATGTCGCGGATAGCGCAAACCATACACGGGAAACTACCAAGCAGAAGCGGCTTATCCTCGCCTGTTGTCCAATAGTCTTTTTCAGGTAGAAAACGGACGTTTTCGGGCAAATGCGCCATCTCCAAACCGCGTGATTTCAGATACTGGATAACAGGGGAATCGGGGCGGATAGGTTCTGTGCTTCTCCACAATGCGGCCAGTTTCTCGATTTGGTCTTTTTCGGGGCATGGTTGCGCTTGTGGGCGTGTTGGCGGTATCGGCAAAGGGTTTGCATTGTCCATGCCTAAAACGCCTGCAACCTGCTTTAAGGCCGTCTGAAAGTTGCATTGCAAATAGTGCATTACCAAGCCGAAACCATCGCCCGCGCCGTTGTTGTAATGGCTGCAAATGAATGTGCCGTTTCCGTCCTTGTCGTCATATCTGAAACGGTCTTTCCCTCCACACGCGGGACAGGGCTGGTGTTTATCGCGTAAAAACTTAGGGTCTATGCCGATGGCAGCGTGAATTTCCGGCCAGCGGTATTGCGCGGCTGCTCTGATTTCTTGGTATGTTGGTTTCATTTTCCTACCTCCTCGAATCTGTCCATAGCTTCGCGGGCTATGACTGATACAGTATGAATCGCCTCTTTTTGGCTTGCTCCGTCATTCACAATCAGCAAGATGGTGCTTACAACGTCCACCGCTGCGATTGCCTTTTCTTTGCTGTTTAGTTGGTTTGCCAGCTTATCCATGATGGTTTTCATTGCTCTGCCTCCTCTGATACTGGTTCTAAAACAATTCCGGCGGTTGGGTCGGTTTCCCATATCGCGGGCGTTTCCTGCTCTAGTTGCTCCGTGTCGGCGTGGGCGGGCTGGTTACAGGCTCGGACTACCAAAGCCAAAAGCAACACCCAAAACACCAGCAAAGCGCGGTTTAAATACCGGCGGAAACGGTCGGATTTATTGGTCTGTTTCATGGTTTTATCCTTTGCTCTGCCTCCAGTGTTTCAAAAAATGAATCTAATAAAATCAATTAGTTACAAAAACACTAGGGCGAAGTTTGCCCTATGCCGTCTGAAATAGGCGGCATAAAGGCGGGTAAATTTCAGGGATCGGGCGGGCTTAACCGGCGTGGGTTACGCTGTAAGCAGCCCATTCTTTCAGGCCGTCTGAATCGTCAGGGCACGGGGACGGGGTCAGTTTTGAATGTATCCCGCAAGCTCGGATGACAAATCGAAAGATTCCAAGTTTTCCGCATGGGGGACTAGGGTTTGAATGACTTTGGCAAGGCTTGCAGTGCTTCTGCTCGCACTTATGGGGGCGTTGCAGACGGGATGGGCGGCCATGTTGTCGCAAATGGTGTTGATGATTGCGCCCGTATTGGCGATAAATTCGCCGCCGTAGTACAGCGCGTCCATAATGCGGTTTGCCAGCTCTAAGGGGATGGTTACCGTTTGGGCTTGATTTTGAATGGTTTGGATTTGGGTAGAAGTGCAAGATTGCATTTGAAATGCTCCTAGTTAAATTGAGATTTGAGAAATGCCCGAAATAAGGGGGCGGTGCTCTCTCCTGTAACTAGTCAGGCGTGGACGTTGCCGTTACCACACACCGCCATAAACTTTGATATGCCGTCCAAAGCCTGTGAATAGGCTTCAAACGCCATAAGAGAAAATGGCGATAAAAAATCAGCGTTTACCCTGCTGATTTGGGCTAGTTAATTTAAGAGAGAACCTTAATTCTGCTTCCCAAAGCTCGATTTGTCAAATGTTTTTGCATTGGACGGGTTAAATTATTTTGTCCAATACAATTAGGACTACTGCATACTCAATCCGCGCTATATCATTCCCGACAATCGCCGTAATGTCGGCAAGCGTGATTTCACTGTATGACTTATTAAAAAAAGCATTGCTGACTTGTTTTCTTTCTTCTTCCGTCAATGGGCATTTGCGCTCTTCCTGTTTTACTTGGCTGATTTCCGCCTCTGCCTTGATTTCCGCCTTATCCACCAGCAAACCCAGCATTTTCGCCTTGCCCATCGTGGCCGATACTGCCGCGCTGCTTTGCGGTGTTGGGGCTGCCAGTGCCGCCGCCCGTGCCTGCTCCAGTTCGTGTAACAGATCGTCCACCGTTACCGCGTGTCGTTGCCGTGCCTCTGCCTTGAGGTCATCTACCATCGCGGAAATATCGGGGTCTTGAAGCAGCTTATAGGCTTCATTAGTTACCGTTTCGGGCTTCATGTTGTCGGTGTTGTAGGCTTGCCGGTATGCTTTGCTCGCATTGCCTGTTTCCACATACAGGCGGGCAAACTGTTCTTGCTTTGGTGTCATGTCTTAATCCTTTCAAAAAGCCGCCCAATAGCTGTTTTCTGCCTTTGGGCGGCTGTTTGGGTGTTGCTACTTCAAGCTATTGAAAACCGCTTCTTTTTCTTTCTCCATGTCTTTAAAGATGTCGAAAATAGCGTTTTCTTCCCCTCCTGTGCCGTCCATCATGTTGAAGAAGCCAGGCAAACGTAAATCAATGATTCGATTCGGCATAGATTCCCCATAGGTCGGACAATCAGGCCGCAAACCGTTTTCCTGAAGATTCGTTCTCATTTCAATGGCGGCCTTACCGATTCCTGCCAGTTTCGCGGCGGCTTTGGCATAGGCGCGGGCGGCCTCCAAATATTCAGGCAAGTGGGTCTCTTCAATACCGGCAATAAACATTTCATAGCGGGAAACGGCCAGCAAATTGCGAAGCTCTGAAATGTGGTTCAGATGTTGGCGGCGATCACTAAACAGGCTTTCCAACAGTTCTTTTTGTACTTCCAGCACATCAGCGGCGCGGTCTGCCTCTTCTCGCTTGGCGGCAATCTCTGAATCAAGCTCTTTGGCTTCCTCGGTGTTTGTGGGTTTACCCATCTTCAATAAATCGGCAAATATTCCTTTGCGCTTGCTTCTCAGCCCCGCAAATTCATTGATCACCGCTTCCGCCTCTGAAACACCGGCTTCAGCCGCTTCAATTTGGGCGGTCAGTTCACTGCATTTGTCCTCTTCCTCTTTCAGTAATTTTTGACGGGTTGCAAAAACTGTTTTTACATATTCAATGTTCATGTTTAAAGCTCCTAATTTAATTGATTAATACAAACCGTCCACGCTTCACGGTTTCCCCAAATTGGTTTGTTACTTCTTCCATCACGGTAATGATTTCATGCCCCGCCCTGCGAAGCTCCATAATGCGTGTGTTATAGCTAAGTATGCCCATCTGTGCTAACTCCCATGACGTGGCACTTCCTTTTCTCAATCGGGCTAAAACTCGTTCTCTTTGGCTTGGCGTTTTGGACTTAATACTGATAGAATGGTTATCCATAATTTTCTTACCTCTTAATTTGTTTGGCCGTCTGAATGTCCGTTCAGGCGGTTTTATTTTGACTAAAGGGATAGATTCCCGCTCATGCTTCGCGCGCGCGTATTGATCCGAAAACTCCTACTCTTCGCGCTTGGCTGCCAGTTTGTTGATATATTCGTCAATCTCGCTCGCAAGCCAGCCTGTCGCATTGGCAGAAATTTTGAAAGGGCGGGGAAAATCAGGGCGGTAATGGCGGCTCTTAGGGTTTGCCCAATTCCAGATAGTCGCTCGTGAAACGCCCATAACGCGGGCGGTATCGTTTACTCGTAATACAGTATTCATATGCTTTGCCTTTCTTAGCTGTGGTTGTATGACAAGCAAAAGAATAGCCGCCTCTGTGGGCGGCTGTAAGGCTATAGCTAGCTGATGTCCTGTACTAGCTAGCTGATGTCCTCTTTTCAAAGTTGTCTATCCATCGAAGTATTGTTTTTTCTGATGGTTCTCTAGGCGCGGCGATAACTTCTGAAGCAATTAAATCTCTTATCAATTTGTACAATGTCGTTTTGCCACCCTTTTTCTTCAGAATCTCTTGGTTTTCTTCTAGAATCTCATTCACTGCTGTTATCGTGCCAGCTTTTTCGTAAAGGCTTTGTTTGGCATAACCTCCCTTTTGGGCGTTTTCTGTTATTGCCTCTATGCTAATCTGGTCTTTTCTCAACTCCAAAGACATGAACTCTATTGATACTGTAATTAAGTTTGCTATTGTTTTGAATTGATTGAAATTTTCTTGCAATGGTTTGTTTTTGAAGTTTGAAATATACTCATAAATGGCCTTTGCTGTAATGAAATACTGCATTTCTAGAAGCATTTCAAAACTTTGCCCGAAGTTTAATTCTTCTATTACAGGATAAAAATATTCTGCATAATCAATTAGTCTGCCGTGTTGCTCCTGATACTTCTCTAACGCGTCATTAACCTGCTCCTCAACTAAAGAAACCTTGTAAGTTTCCTTATGACTCCATAGCGACACACCATGCTCAAATTTTTCAAGACTTTTAAATACTCTAGTAAACACCCTTTGGGCTTGCCAGCTAAAAATCCCTAGTGCGTCCTCAAATTCAGGGCTATTAGTAATATTGAATATAGCTGCATATTTTGGGTTATATACTGCAACGTTTCTTGGATATGCGATAGAAACCATGTAATACCTCTAAAGCTAAAAATATTCCGGAATATCAAACTTGTATAAAGGGTAACCAGTGGTAACCAGTTGGTAACCAGTAAATTTAAGTTAACTGATTACCGCTTTTTCTTTGTATTTATATTTATATTCATATAGTTATATTTGTAAAGTTTTGTGGTAACCAGGGTAACCAGTATATTTACTCACGCGCATAGGGATTTTTTAATCTGCCTTGTCTTTTTGGATCATCTGTAACGCTTGGTTGTATCGTTCCCGTAAATAGTCGCTATACCATTGCATAAACTCGATATGCTCATTCAGATAATCGGCGCGGTTATAGGCGGCGCGGATTTTGTTGTTCTCAACGTGGGCAAGTTGTCGCTCTATTGCGTCAGGGTTGAAACCTTGTTCATTCAAAACGCTGCTTGCAAGCGAGCGGAAACCATGCGGGGTAGCTATCCCGTAATAACCCATGCCGTTGATGATTTTGCCCGCTGTATTTTCGCTGATGTAACCAGTTTTGGATTTAGGGCTTGGAAATAGAAAGGGTGTTTCGCCGGTTATGGCGTGTAGTTCGTTTAATAGCTCAATCGCCCAATCAGACAAGGGGATTGTGTGCTCTCGTGGCCGTTTCATACGATTAGCGGGAATCGTCCATGTTTTGCGCTTAAAGTCGATTTCCTGCCATTGGCCGCCGCGTATCTCTTTGTTTCGGGCAAAGCAAAGCATGATCAACATTACGCAAATTCTGTTTTGTTGCTCACAATCTGCCAGTATCAAGCGGTGGTAAAACTCGGTCAGCTCTTCACGGGGCAGGGCGGGCATTCTTTTGCTTTCTGTTGGCTCTATATAGCCTTTCAGTAACGCGGCAGGGTTTCGGTCGGTCAATTCTTCATAGCCGGCATAGGTAAACACCGCGCCTATCCATTGCCTGATTTTTTCGGCGGTTTCCGATACGCCCCGCTCTGTTACTTTATCCAATACGGCCTTTATCTCTTTTTTCCCGATTTTGTTTATAGGCGTTTCCCCAATAATAGGGAAAACATCTGTTTCAAAGTACCGCAAAACACGGGCGGCATGATTAGGCTTCCAGCTTTTGCGCTTGGTGGTTTTCTCATGCCATGCTTTGGTAACGTTGGCAAAGGTATTCAGTAAGGCCGTTTTGCGCTCCTGTTTGGCCTGTTGCTTCATTGCTGATGGGTCTTGCCCTTGTGCAATCATGCGGCGGGCGTTTTCAGCGGCTTGGCGGGCTTCTACCAGTGAAACGGTCGGATATTTCCCGATGGTAAGAGTTTTCTCTTTGCCATCTATACGGTATTTCAGACGGAATACTTTCCCGCCCGCTGGTGTAACTTCAAGATATAAGCCGCCCCCGTCAAATAACTTGGTTTTCTTTCCAGTATCGGACGGCTTGGCGGCTTTGATTTGGCGGTCGTTCAGGGGCATTGGGGGTATGTTTTTAGGGGGTGTTGTCAGATGCCCCGAATCATACCCCCATATTTTGCTTTATTCAATTATATGGCATTGGGGGTATTTAGACACTTGGCAAGGGGGTTATTAGCCTGAAAGCCTTGCCAGTATTGAATCTTGATTACCTGCGTTAGATTTGATTAGACAAAAAAATAACCCCTGAAAGGGGTTGGGTGGTGCGGACGGAGTGCAATAAAACAGCAAATTGATTATAGTAGATTAGGATTGATTTTGATAGATTATACATATAAATCAATCTCATATCTGCACCATTCAATCCTTTATGATTGATTAGGGTTGATTATAACATATAATGCCGTGTCCCCTCACTGTCCCAATAATATACCAATGGCAACCATCGAAAAGCGTAACGGAAAGTATCGCGTTAAAGTCCGTCTGAAAGGAATAACTAAGTCCGAAACATTCGCCCTGAAATCTGATGCCGTGGCATGGGCGGCGCGGACTGAAGCGGCAATCTTGGACGGCGTACAGGGTAATGCGCCAAAAAGCCTATATTTTGCCGATTTGCTGACACGGTACAGGGATGAAATCACGCCCACGAAGCGAGGTAATAGGGCGGAAACATACCGGCTGAATCGTGCGTTACGATCCGATTTAGCCGATATAAAAGTCAGTGACCTGCGCCCACATCATTTTGCCCAATGGCGCGATAATCGCAAAAAAGAAGTACAGGAAGCAACGGTCAGACGTGAGCTTGAAACACTGTCGGCCGTCTGTCAAATGGCGGTCAAGGAATGGGGCTTATTACCGTCAAATCCTCTATTGCAAATCAGACGGCCTAGTAAAGGCAAGGCGCGGAACTACATACCGCCCGATGATATTGTCTTGGCTGTTGTGCGTGAGCTTGGTGTAGCTGACGGCGTGCCGATAATCACGGCAAAACAGCGTATCGGCTTGGCTGTCTTGTTTGCGATTGAGACGGCAATGCGTGCCGGGGAAATCTGTAACATGGCTTGGCGTGATGTGCATTTGAGCCGGCGCGTGGTGCATTTGCCGATGACTAAAAACGGTAGCAGTCGAGACGTGCCGTTGTCTAAAAAGGCTATGGCGATACTGGATAGACTGCCACGCTCTGAGAGTGGGTCTGTGTTTGATGTAAGCCCTCACACGCTGGATGTGATGTTTAGACGTGCAAGGGCAAAGGTTGATGGGGCTGAGGCCTTCCATTTCCACGATACGCGACACAAGGCACTGACGCGCATGGCGGCGAAAGTTGAACCTATGCAACTGGCAAAAATCAGCGGTCATAAGGATTTACGCATATTGCTGAACGTGTACTATAACCCTGATATTGGGGAGCTTGCTGATTTGCTGGATTGAAAAAAACCGCCTGTTACGGCGGTTTCTCTATTTCTGACGGCGGCGGCGGATAAAGTCGTGTACTTCTGCTTTCGGCCATAAACGTTTGCGCGGCGAAATTACAAACGGCTTTGGAAAGTCAGACTGCTTGCAAGTCTGATTAACGAATGTTGCGCGTTTGACGTGTAGTAATTCCGCGCATTCTTGCGCTGTTAGATACATCTTATGCCCTTTCGTATTTTCATCAGGCGGAAATACCGCCTGTCGGATTTCATTTGGTCTTCCCCCAGCCTATCAAACGATTAACCCAAGATGCCTTAAGCATAACGGGTAACCTTGCCACAATTTCGCCCTCATAAACCGCCGCGGCCTGCGCTCGAATCTTCCGCTTCGCCTCTTCAATGCTGTCAGCAAATACAGACGCAGACCATTCTTTACCGCCAAACTTATATTTGAATGTAAATTCTCGCTGCTTTGAATTTTTACTCATTTTCCCCTGCCTTTAAATACTTCACTAAATCAGGCTTAAAGTAGCCGTCTGACTTGGCGATTTTTCCGTTTTCATCAAATACCGGCACGCCGTCCTTAAACTTGCTCCAGTTGGATTTGTTCACTTCGTCCAGTGCACCCGCCATATCAAAGCCCATCATGTAGCCTACGCCGATTGCGGTTACAATCTGGTCGCAAAGCGCGTCAAGCAGTTCAGTGCTTCGATTTTGGCTTTCTTTCACAAATTCAACGGTTCGGACGGCGGTTTGTTCTTTAACCTTGAATTTGTTTGCGTAAGTTGTAATATGGTTTCTTAAGTGAGTACCGCGCATTAAAGCCTCTTGCATTTCTGCGATTTCTTCGAAATGACAGCCAATCTGCACGGCGATGTCGTCCGTTGTCGGCTTTGGCTTCGCGGCTTTAAACCATTCGATAATTTCTTTAATATTCATTGGTAGTCCCAAATAATTTCCACTTGTACCAAGTCTTTGCGGAATTGGTTGTAATTAATCAGGCTGATTCCTGTGTTTTGCTCAAACGGAATCAGGATTTTTTGCATGGCCGTCTGAATAAAATCTTTCAGCCGGTCAAAGTCTGCCAGCACCTTGTAGCCGTCTTGTCGCAATTCAGGGATACTGTTAACAGGCTGAACGGAACTGTTACACTCTGCCACGCGGAAGAAGTGCCAAGCGGCATTTAATACTTCTTCGCGCAAAACGTTTTCTTTTTCGTTTATCTTCTTGGCAATCGTGCGTAACGATTCGCCGTTGATGATGTCGAATAACGCTTGGATATAACGTTTCGGGCGATTGTATAGGCTCGCTGTGTACAGTGCGATTTGTACGCTTGCGCAATACAGGCCTATTTTTGAAACTGTACGTTCTGGGATAATTTCGCCGTATGCTTCCTGATATTCCGTCAAGCGAAGAACAGGCTTTAAAATCTCACGGCGTTGATTCGGCGATAGGTCGTCTGATTCTGATAGCTTCTCAATCGCCGCTTGTGCTTCGTTGGTCGTCTTGCTTAAGTCGCTGTCTGAGTAGATACAGGCGACAACGCGCATTGCACGGATAAGTTTCTCAAACACGGTTACACTG
>NZ_KV821638.1:0-54314 GCF_001815685.1 Neisseria sp. HMSC056A03 | reverse complement strand
TTGGGGGGATTTTGCAAAGGTCTCGGCCTTATTTATTGTTGAGGATTCATCTTAATGATGGTCGTGGCGATGCTCTTGATGATGTTTGGGCTTGGTTGCGTGGTGTTTGGCTTTAGGTGCAGGTTTTTTCATTTTTTGCGGTTTGGCTTTTTTGTGCATACGTTCTTGTTTCGGATGCATTTCGTATTTACCGTGTGCAGAAGCGACTGAAGCCAATACCAAACCGGCAGCAGCAACCATCAAAGAGGTCATTTGAATCAGTTTTTTCATATTTATCTTCTTTCAAGGAGTTGATTTGAGGTAAAAATAAGAATTTATTCGCACTCAAGCGATGGACAAATATTAATGGCTTTAACTGTCAGCTGCTGTCAGCATCCGGCGAAATCTGTTCAAAATTCGGCAATAGAAGTATGGCGACACAATGATGTAGCATGGTTTTGAAAGTTTACCGTCAATTTTGACAAAGCGTCTTTACACATTTCCCAAACGACAAAAAGCGCGAACCTTTCGATTCGCGCTTTTTTCAGACGGCATCAATTATTTTTTGTCGTCTTTTACTTCTTCAAAGTCGGCATCTACGATGTCGTCGTCTTTCTTAGCAGAAGACTCGGCTTGTGCGCCCTCGCCTGCTTGTGCTTCAGCTTGCGCTTGAGCGTAAACCATTTCGCCCAATTTTTGGCTGGCTGCACCCAAAGCTTCGGCTTTGGCATCGATAGCGGCTTTGTCGTCGCCTTTAACTGCTTCTTCAGCTTCTTTCAACGCAGCTTCGATTTTTTCTTTCTCGGCAGCGTCGAGTTTGTCGCCGTAATCAGCCAGAGATTTTTTCACAGAGTGAATCAGGGCTTCGGCTTGGTTGCGGGAAGCGACCAATTCAGTCAGTTTTTTATCTTCTTCAGCATTGGCTTCGGCATCTTTCACCATGCGTTCGATTTCTTCTTCGCTCAAACCTGAAGAACCTTGGATGGTGATGTTGGCCGCTTTGCCAGTACCTTTGTCTTTGGCAGAAACGTGCAAGATACCATTGGCGTCAATGTCGAAAGTAACTTCAATTTGCGGCATACCGCGTGGTGCAGGTGCGATGTCGGTCAAATTGAACTGACCCAAAGATTTGTTGGCAGAAGCGCGTTCGCGTTCGCCTTGCAGCACATGGATGGTTACTGCGCTTTGGTTGTCTTCGGCAGTAGAGAACACTTGAGACGCTTTAGTCGGAATAGTAGTGTTCTTTTGAATCAGCTTGGTCATCACGCCGCCCATGGTTTCGATACCCAAAGACAGAGGAGTTACGTCCAGCAGCAATACGTCGCTACGGCCGCCGCTCAATACTTCGCCTTGAATCGCTGCACCTACGGCAACAGCTTCGTCAGGGTTCACGTCTTTGCGAGGCTCTTTACCGAAGAAGGCTTTAACGGCTTCTTGTACTTTCGGCATACGGCTTTGACCACCGACCAAAATTACGTCGTCGATATCACTGGTGCTCAAGCCGGCATCTTTCAATGCGATTTTACAAGGCTCGATAGAACGTTGGATCAAATCTTCAACCAGGCTTTCAAATTTGGCACGGGTAATTTTCATGGCCAAGTGTTTAGGGCCGGTTGCGTCCATAGTGATGTATGGCAGGTTGATTTCAGTTTGCTGACCGCTGGACAATTCGATTTTGGCTTTCTCAGCAGCTTCTTTCAGACGTTGCAGAGCCATTACGTCTTGTTTCAAATCAATGCCTTGTTCTTTTTTGAACTCGTCAATGATGTAGTCGATCAAGCGTTGGTCGAAGTCTTCACCACCCAAGAAAGTATCACCATTGGTAGCCAATACTTCAAATTGTTTGTCGCCGTCGAGGTTGGCGATTTCGATGATGGAGATATCGAAAGTACCACCACCCAAGTCATATACGGCTACTTTGCGGTCTTTGTTGTCGCCTTTGTCCATACCGAATGCCAAAGCGGCTGCGGTCGGTTCGTTGATGATACGTTTTACTTCCAAACCTGCGATACGGCCTGCGTCTTTAGTCGCTTGACGTTGGCTGTCGTTGAAGTAGGCAGGAACAGTAATCACGGCTTCAGTGACTTTTTCGCCCAAGTAAGCTTCGGCGGCTTCTTTCATTTTACGCAGGACTTCTGCGGAAACTTGTGGCGGAGACAGCTCTTTGCCTTGCGCTTTCACCCATGCGTCGCCGTTGTTGGCTTTGATGATTTCGAAAGGCATGGATTCGATGTCGCGTTGAACTTCTTTGTCTTCAAATTTATGACCGATCAAACGTTTTACAGCGTAGATGGTGTTTTTAGCGTTGGTTACGGCTTGGCGTTTGGCGGGTGCGCCAACGAGGACTTCGCCGCCGTCCAGATAAGCGATAACGGAAGGAGTGGTGCGTGCACCTTCTGCATTTTCGATCACTTTGGTTTGACCGTTTTCAGAAATGGCCAAACAAGAGTTGGTTGTACCTAAGTCAATACCGATTACTTTTGCCATATTATGTTGCTCCTAATAAATAAACTTTTCTAAATTAATAATCCTGTGGAACATTTCGTTCCGATGGCTTGTAAATAAGGTTACTTCATTTTTTTTCAAGGCTTAATTTGAATTTTTTTTCAAGTTAAATTCAAGTACTTGATTTATTTATCCACAAGCCGTTTATTCTTTTTTCAGACGGCCGGTTTTAATTTTCCGATTCCAGTTTATCGGAATGATTTTCCAATAGCGGAACATCGGGCTTTGAAACCGGATAAGGCCGTCTGAAGATTTTATGCTTGATAAACTTTATCAAGCGGTGCCTTCAATCTTCTTTTTTCGCCACGACAACCATCGCAGGACGTAGGACGCGGTCGGATAATGTGTAGCCTTTTTTCATCACGCTGACGATGGTGTTCGGCTCTTGCTCGCTGACCACTGCCTGCATGGCTTGGTGGTAATGCGGGTCAAGTTTCTCGCCTGCCTGAGGATTGATTTCTTTAATATGGGTGGCATCAAACGCTTTTTGCAATTCGTTCAAAGTCATTTGTACACCCATTTTCAGGGCATTGAAATTACCGCTTTGATCGAGCAGCGCCATTTCGAGATAGTCTTTGACCGGCAGCATTTCGGCCGCAAATTTTTGTCCGGCAAACTTGTGCGTATCAGCGATTTCCTGCTGATGGCGGCGGCGCAGGTTTTGCTCGTTTGCCAAGCCGCGCAGTTCGCTGTCTTTGAGTTGGCCTTCCAACTCGGCAATACGCGCCTGCAGATCTTCGTAAGTCGGCTCGGCTTGTACTTCGGCTTGTTCGGTTTCAACTGCTTCAGCAGTTTCTACGGCTGCCGCTTCTTCAGCTTCGTTTTGGTGTTGTTCGTTACGATCCGTCATTTCTGACATCCTTTTAGAGTGTTAGCATTCAATGACCCATATATAAGGCCGTCTGAAAAAACTTCAAGCATTTGAACGTCGATTATCAAATGCCTTGTTAAAAGACGTTGGAAAACGGTAAGATAGCCATCTGATTTTATTCTTCAGACGGCCTCGAATATGAAAAAAGACCATTTGAATTCAACCGATTTTAATCTGTGGCACACCATCCGCGAAGAAACCGAAGCCGCAGCCGCGGCCGAACCGATGCTGGCAAGTTTCCTGCATCAAACCGTGTTGCGCCATGATTCGCTCGATTCGGTACTTGCCTACCATCTTTCCAGCAAACTGGGCAGCCCGATTATGGATGTGCGCGCGCTGTTTGAAATCTATCAGCAGGCTTTGAGCGTGGACACCCGTATCAGCAAATGTGTCGAGGCCGACTTGAAAGCCATTTACGAGCGCGACCCGGCTTGTGATGAATATTCGCTGCCGCTGTTGTATTTCAAAGGCTTCCACGCCGTACAGGCACACCGTATCAACCACTGGCTCTATCAAAACGGCCGTAAAACGCTAGCGTATTTCCTGCAAAACCGCATGTCGGAAGTCTTCGGTGTCGATATCCACCCGGCCGCCCGTTTCGGTCACGGCCTGATGCTCGACCATGCCACCGGTTTTGTGGCCGGCGAAACCGCCGTCTTGGGCAACAATATTTCCATCCTCCACGGCGTAACGCTGGGCGGTTCGGGCAAAGAAAGTGGCGACCGCCACCCGAAAATCGGCGATGGCGTGATGATTGGTGCGAACGCTTCGATTTTGGGCAATATCCGCATCGGCGTAAATGCCAAAATCGGCGCGGGCAGCGTGGTGGTTGCCGATGTACCGTCTTCGATTACCGTTGTCGGCGTACCGGCCAAACCGGTTGGCCGCTCGTCCAAAACCCCGTCTGCCGATATGGATCAAAACATTCAATTATCGACTACGGATTTTGTGATTTAAGCAATCTGCCATTCAAAAGGCCGTCTGAAAGATTTGTTCTTTCAGACGGCCTTTTATGATTTAAATCTTGGTGTTAACCGCGTTTACGCAAGGCTTCCAAGTGCATTTTAACCTGATTGACTTTCTCTTCGGTAAACAGGTTGGCAATGTTTTTCCAAATGCTGTGATAACCATAAGGCCCATGTTACATTTCGGCTTTTGCTTCTTCCGCTGTCCAGCCTTGATAAATGATGCGGTACATTCCGGCAATCAAACCGGTACGGTCTGCTCCGTGATAACAATGGATAAGCACTGCGCCGTTTTGCTGTTGTTTTTCAATTAAGTATAGGATTTCCGCAATCTCTTTCGGCTTAATGCTCCATGACAGCAACGGACGGTTTAGTAAGGTCAAACCATACGCTTTCAAATAGTCGTCATCGTTGCGGTCGAAAAAGCGCAGGTTGATCACACTTTGAATGCCCAGTTTGACGATGGCTTCACCATCTTCGGCTACAGGCTGCTCGCTGCGGTAAAGCTTGTCGTCGATGCGATAAAGGTTGGCATCGTGTTTGACGGGGGTTGCCCAACGCTCGGGCTTTGCTGCCGTTATCCGGCGGCACGGACGAGCAAGCGATGGGCAAGCCGGAAGCGAGAAGACACAACAAAAGACGGCGCATAAAATTCCTGTATGAAAATCAATTGGAAATCAAAATATCATGCGATTCTCTCAAAACCCGTTCGGATATTCTATCCGCGCAAACCGCGTTACAATAAAGCCTCTTTTTTCAGACGGCCCTTCATCATGACCTACCTTGCTTGGAACACCACGCCTTCCCTTGCTACCCTTTGCCGCGCAATCGAACAACATACCGTACCGCTTTATTTGATTGTCTGCCTGCCTGAAAACCGTATTCCCGATTTTCCGCTGTCAAATCATCCCTCCGAGCTTGAAGGCCGTTTGAACAAGCGTCTCGCTCAAGCCATGAAATGTCTTCAGTTCAACAGCGTCAATGTTTTAGAAAACCTATTGCCTGATGTGCATCTCTGGCTGATTCCGCCACACCGCGCCGACCGCTTACACGAACATTTCCCTCATATCGAATGGCAAACCGAAGCCATACCCCAATCCGCCCCTATTCCTCTAAAACCTTGGTTCAGACGGCCCGAACATCAAGCCGCGCCCAAACACGTCCTGATTATCGGCGCAGGCATAGCCGGCGCAGCGACCGCGCGCAAACTGGCGGAGCACGGCGTACGCGTTACGGTTTTGGAGGCCGGTAAAGCGGCGCAGGCAGGCAGCGGCAACCGCCAAGGCTTGCTCTACGCCAAAATCTCGCCACACGATACCGAACAAACCGAGCTGCTGCTGACAGGCTACGGCTACACGCGCCGATTGTTGGAAGACTTGCTGTCCGACTCCGACGTATGGGGCGGCGACGGCGTATTGCATTTGAATTTTGATGACAGTGAACGCAAACGCAATCAGGCCTTGGGTTTGCAACACCAGCATAAGCACCTCTACCGCAGCGTATCTGCCGAAGAGGCTGCGTCCATCGCAGGCATAGACGTATTTTCAGACGGCCTTTACTGGCCGCAAGGCGTATGGCTGAATCCGTCCGCCGTCGTGCATACCTTATTGAATCATCCGCTGATTGAGTTGCACGAACACGCGCCGCTGACCGCAGTATCGCATGACGGCACACAATGGACGGCACACACGCCGAACGTGCATTTCAATGCCAGCCATATCGTTTACTGTATGGGCGCACACAGCCCGACTGCCGCCGACACCAACGTCTCCGCCCTGCCTTTCCGCCAAATCCGCGGACAAACCGGCGTCGTACCTGCCAGCCCGTTTTCACAAAAACTGCGTTGCGCCATTTCCGGAGAAAGCTACATCAGTCCGAGCTGGCAAGGCCGCCACTGCTACGGCGCGACATTTATCCTCAACAGCAACGATGAAACTTGGTATCCGCACGAAGAAACTGAAAACCGCGTCGCCCTGCACCAGCTCAATCCGCCATTGGCACAATCCCTGTTTGAGCAAAATTCGTTTTCAGACGGCCTTCAAACCACACAAGGCCATGCCGCCCTACGTTGCGACAGCCTCGACCATTTGCCCGTTGTCGGCGCGCTCGGCGACATCGCCACCATGCAGTCCGCCTACGCCAAGCTGGCATTAGACAAGAACTACCGCCTCGACAGTATTCCCTGCCCTTACCTGCCCAATGCCTACATCAATACGGCACACGGCACGCGCGGACTGGCGACAGCCCCCATCTGCGCCGCCGCCATTGCAGCCGAAATACTCGGCTTGCCGCATCCGCTATCGCAAAGGCTGAGAACCACGCTACACCCCAACCGCGCCATCATCCGCGCGATTGTTCGGCAGCAACCGTTGTTATCCGATTAAGGATTTCGCTGTAAATAAAAAAGGCCGTCTGAAAGTCATTAAAACTTTCAGACGGCCTTTAGCTATCCGTTAACTGCTTAGAATTTCCATTCCAAAGACACGGCATAGTTGCGACCTGGGCACGGTAGCGATCTAAGCCTTTGCCATCGCGGTCAACGCCGTTGGTGGTGCTGTAGCTTTACCAACCTTCCTTTCTGTTCTAATTACCTTAGAACTTGGCTTCAAGTGTAAAGTTGTAACTTCTTCCTGGTGAAGAGAAACGCTCTATACCTGCATGTGTCTTATTATCGACACGATTAACTGTACCAAATTCACGGATACTACGTAGAGATTCCCAAGTGTAATATTTTTTGTTACCGATGTTATAAGCACCAGCACGTACAGTGAAGTATTTGCCCAAGTTGACGTAGCCTGTCAGGTCGAAAAGCGTATAGGCTTTGCTGTGCTTGGCAAATGGCCATGGGTTGTTCAAATCATCACTGCTGTGAACGGTGTCAGACGGTTTTTTAGCTGCAGTGTGTGTCAGGTACGCATTGATACCCCAGCGTTTGGAAGGAGCGTCGTAGCCCAGATTGTAAACGGCAGACCACGGCGAAAGTGCGTTAATCGGGGTTTCCTGTTCGTTGGTCTGTTTGGCTTTGCCTTTGATGTAGCTGACATTGACACCTGCGTGCGTGCCTTGCGGCAAACCGATGCTATCGAGGTTCCATGTGCCGTTAAATTCCAAACCTTTCACCCATGCGGAGGAACGGTTTTGGTTTTGCCAAACGGGTGAGCTGACCAATGCGGTACCGTCGGAAATCGGCGCATAATTAGGGCTGTTGGGGTTGTCTGAGGACACGCCCATGTAGGTCAGTTCGATAAAGTTGCGGTAGCGGGTTTGGAAGCCGGAGAGTTTAAAGTTTCCGGCTTTGCCACTGCCGGCAAGTCCCAGCTCGAAGTTTTTGGCGGTTTCTGCCTTAAGGTTAGGGTTTGCTTTAAGGTAGAAGTCAGGATGCGGGAACAATAGCCAGGTTTCGTCCGAAGTCGGCGCGCGGAAGCCTGTACTGTATTTCGCCAGAAGATTCAAATGTGGAGTAAATTTCCAGTCTAATCCTAAGCCGTAGCTGAAACCGCTGTGTTTACGCTCGCTGCCAAGATAGGGGATTTGACCGCGGATGGCAGGGGTATAGTTGGGGTTGTCCTTGGCTTTGCTGCTGCTGTTGTCGTAGCGAAGCCCGGCATTGAGGCGGTATTGGCTGCTGTCGCCGAATTGGAAGGTGTTGTTCCAGTAGGCAAAACGGTTTTTGGAGGAGCTTTCGACCAGCATAGTCAATTCTTGGTTGTTGGACGTTTGATATTTCGGGTCGTATAGGCGTACCCAATAGCTATGGTCGCTATTACCGTTGTCGTTTTTAGAACCGCCCAATCCGTATTGCATAGCCCATACCGATTTGGAGAAGTCGATTTGTTTTTCGGTGTCTACACTATATTGTGCGGTCTTTTGACGGATGTTGCGGAACATATGATATACGTCGCTATTGATACCGTTTTGGGCGTAATCGGTCGGCAAGTCCCAAGTCCAGGTACTCATGTCGATGGTTTGACGGTCGTAACGCAGGTTGAGGCTGTCCCATGGTCCTTGGTCAAGTTGGTTTTTGTATTCGAAACCGATGCGTTTGCGGTAGGAAATATCTTGACGGGAACGGGTATCGCCCAGAGCCTCACCTTTCCAGTTTGCCGCCCACATATTGGATAATTCAGTCGTCGTGCGGTCGGTGCGTGAATCCTCGTAAATCCAACCGATACGGTTTTTATCGTTGAAGTTGTAACCCAGTTTGAATAAGGTGCTTTTGTTTACCCAATCTTGTGGATCGGGTTTGCTGCGGGCTACGCCGCGGCTGCCGTAGTTGGTGCTGCCGGCATTCGGGTTCCAGCTTTGTTTGTTGTCGGTGATGACGGTATCGGCAGCGTCGCTGTTGTTTTTGGTTTCTTTACCGAAACGGCGGGTGTAGACCATCAATGCGTCCAAACCCAACCAGGTTCCTGCGGCGGTTATGCTGCTGAATTTTTGGCTGTTGCGTCCGATATAGCCGCCTTTAATGCCTAAGTGGTAGGGTTTTTCTTCGGAAACATAGTCGCTTGCGGATTTGGTTTTGTAGTTGACGGCACCGCCCAATGCGCCGCTGCCGGATTTAAGCGAGTCCGCGCCTTTGTTAAGGGTTACTTCCGAAAAGTTTTCGGGTTCGGAAGTGTTGCGGTTGGCATTGAAGTTGCCGTATGCGCCGAACAACTCTTGAAACGCTTCAGACGACCTGCTTTCTGCTTGTGCCAGTCCATCCACGTTGATGGCAACGCGGTCTTTGTCGACACCGCGTATGGTAAAACCGTTAGAACCTGAGCGTCCGCCTTCGACGACGCTGATGCCCGGATCGTAGCGTACCAAGTCGCTTTCATCGGAAACCATTTGTTTATCCAATGCCTGACGGCGGACTTTCTCTTCACCGAGTTTTTGGACTTTGCGGCCGCCGATGACTTTGACTTCATTCAAGTCCTGATGGACTTGTGGTACAGGGTCGGCAGCGAAGGCAGGGAAAGTTTGGCTGACAATAGCTGCCAGCAGTACGGGTTTAAAGGGGAAGGACATTTTTTGCCTCTTAAATATATATTGATTATCTATTGTTGGAATGCTTGATGTGCGGTTACTGGCTGACAGGTGTCAAGCTTGTATCTGTCGTATTGCGGTCTGATGAATTTTCTACGCCGCCAAATACGGTATCCAACGATTTGTCAGCATCAAAGGTAACTTTGCCGCCTATGCTGACTTCTGTTTCATAACTGCTGTTAAACTGACCGAAGAATTTCCCTTCGACTTTGCCGTTTTTGCCGTCGGATTCGGCAGTGCCCGAGAAATCAACACCGTTGATGCCAACATCTTTCATCACAACATCCGGACCGTAATCCGCATTACCCAAAATCGTGCCGCCGAGTTTGTTGGTGTTGAAATTGGCTGTCAGCAGTGAAAGTTTGGGAGCGGTTTTTTCAGACGACCCGGAGGATTTGCCCGGATCGTAGGTTGAAGTAACGATATTGCCGTTGCGTACGCGTACAGCCCAGACTTCATAGGTGGTTTTGCCTTTGGCAGTATTCTGTTCGGTAGTCGCATCTTTGACTGTGCCGACGGGTTTGCCGCCGACGAACAGGTCTGCCGTGCCGTCTGAACTTATCCATGCACCGAATTTGAGGTGGTTCTGTTTGGTTACGGGCACGTAGGCGGACTGACCAGAATTGCTGCAACAAACAAACAGCTTTCCACCTTCGGATAAAGGCTGACCTTCGTGGCGGGTACGCAGGGCATAAGACGGACTGGAGTAGGAGGGGACAATCGGGTCGGAATATGAGCTGATGTTGTAATAGTTGCCGGAAGGGGTTTGATAGACATATTGTTTATCGGTATAGCTATACCCCCATGATGTTTTTACTTCAATCTCTGCCTCATGCAGGCTGCCGCCTTTTCCGGAAAGGGTGTTGATGGTCTGTATAGCACTGCTTTCATCGCTCAGCTTAACATTGGCGATAGGTTGCGCTGTCGGAATAGCAACGGGAACTTTGGGTTCAGATGCACCTCCACCTGCACATGCAGTCAAAATAAAGGTAGTTGCAATGGGTACTATAAATACATTAATTTTCATAACCAATCTCTCTAAATACAAGCTTCTTAAATACAATAATGATAAGTATTACTAATAATATGAAATATTGTGTAATAAATATTTTATTTTAGCAATACCAATATTTTCTCTATCAGTAGTTAGGGTGAATCTTTATGCTATCCTCTCTCTGTTAAATATATTTACGTAATTTATAATCCTATAAAAATAAATAAGTTATATATATTTCGTAAATTTGCCGTTATAATGATAAATCTAAATACGAATCTGTATTTTTTATGCAAAAATAAAATTACCTGAGATGCCTCAGGCAGTTTTATGATAAGAGCAAATCCCTTATTAGAAACGGTTTGCCCTGCAATATATACATATATTTCGGATGACTTTAAATGCTAAAAATAAAACAAAAAATTGTCTCAGCTTCTTTGTGCTACCTATTGCCGTCAGCAGTCTTTGCTGAATTTCCCGAAGAGGGTGTTCGGCAGAATATTTCTTCTCAGAATACTGCTGTACAAGTACAACAGAAACAATGGTTAGATATTTTATCTGAGGAAGAAAGGTCGCCTGAAAAGAATGAGAATATAGGCAGACCGACTCTGATTAACGATGATTTTTTAGCGTCAAACCCGCATATTCTTGAGGACGCGTTAGTTCAAGCACTTAACGGCAATAGCGCAGATCTGGTTTCCTCGCTTGTTGCCCTTTACCGCAAACAGCCCAACCACAATCCCAAGCTGATTGCGCGTGCCGATGCTTTGCTGGCAAAGTTGAAAGGACAGACCTCCGAAGCGGTCAAACGTTATCGTACCCTTTATGAATCCGACGTTTCAGACGACCGCATATTATTGGATTTGGCGGCGGCAGAGTTTCAGGATTATCGTTTGGGCGAGGCGGCGGCGCATTTCCGCCATGCCGCGCAACGCGATATACCTGCCCCCGTTTTGGAAAACGTCAAACGTTTTCAAGAAGCCGTCAAACGGCAGACAGAATGGAAATTGTCTGGCGGAATCAGCCCCGTGCATAACGATAATGCCAACAACGCTGCTCCGCGTTATTGCATCGAAACAAGGGGGCAAACCGCATGCAGTGTTACCTTACCTGTCAGTGCCAACGGCTTGAATTACGAATTGAACACCGAAAAACTCACCCCATTGTATGGGCATCACGCCATCAAATTCCGTACCAACCTCAGCGGCACAAGCTATTTTTTCGACCGTCAATCGGCTTACGACGATGCGTTCGGCAGGGCTTATTTGGGATGGCAGCGCAAGGACGGCAAACAAACCGTCAGCGTTTTACCGTTTTATCAGGCACAGTTGGCAGGCAGCAGCGAGTTTGACAGCAAAAAAGAAAATAACCGTCGCGCCGCGCCGTATATGCTGGCACACGGTGTTGGCGTACAGCTTTCGCATATGGTCAATCTCGGTAACGCAACACAACTTTATTACTCGCTGGAGCGCTACCGCCAAAACTATCGGGAAACTGATCGTGCACTGCGCAACGATGGTTGGCACGACAGTACTTATCTTTCCCTAGCGCGCCGTTTCGGCAGTACGACCCTGTTCGGCGGTTGGCAATACAACCGCTTTGTTCCTGAAAACAAAAACATACGTAATACCGTCAACAATGCGGCCTACCACCGCAACGGTTTCAATATAGGTTGGATACAGCAATGGCAGGTTTTAGGCGGGCTTAACAGCAGACTTACCGCTTCATTTGCCAACCGTCGCTATAAAGGCATTATGGCATTCGGTACCGAGCCACAACGCAACCGAGAGCGTTCCCTCTCTATCAACCTTAGCCACAACAAATTATCTTATAAAGGCATTACCCCTACTTTGAATTATAGTTATAGTCACATCCGTAGCAATGCACCATATGCAATGCGTAATATTCATCAATGGTCATTAGGTGGTGAATGGAATTTTTAAAGGAGAATCAAATCTGAGTAGGTATAAGACAGCAACCCGTTCAAACAAAACTTTGTAGTGTAATTAAAGGCCCCTGCAAACATCTACGCCGAGACCTTGTCTGTTTGATTTAATTATTTTTTAGAGTCTGTGCGGTGTCATACCTTCAGGCGCTTCTGCACCTTCCGGCAAACCGAAGGTTTCGCGCAAAATCACTTTATAGAAAGCAAATGCTTCGCGCGCACCTTGAATGGCTTCCGCCTCGGCTTCAGGAGTCAAGTTCAAAGCATTCAGATGCTCGACAAAAGCGCGCCAGTGTTTGCCGCGGCCGTTTGGATGAGGAGCCAAGTGGCGTGCGCCGAATTCGCCGTTGTATTCAAGTTTTTGAGCGTGTTTGAACAAGAATGCTGCGCCCAAATTAGAACCTTCGGCGCAATACAGCCAGCCGATGGCTTTATTGCCGGTTTCGTGTGGCAATTCTTTGTCAAATTTGTAAGGCTCTTCGCCCAAGTCTTTCAAGTCTTGAGTCACGGCATCGTAACGCGCCATGTATTCAAGTTCGGGAATGGCTTTATTCAATTCGGCATCTTTATAGATATGATCGACAGCCTTGTGGAAAACAGATTGAAGTTTCAAGAATTTGATGTAGTTTTCTTTGCTGGAAAAAGGTTGAACGGACATAACCAAGTTATCAACGCTGTCGTGCGTTGTCGTGGTTTGCTCTTTCAAGCGTTTGGCGAAAGTCAGCTCTTGGGTCTCACTCATGATGTTTCCTTCGAATAAGGGACAAATGGTTTCAGACGGCCTTTATGGTTAAAAATACCGTCTAATTTGAAAAGAATCGTTTTAAAAACAAAGAAGATAATTTTTAGCCTGCTTCAGGTTCGTTGACCGTGTACCTTCCACAAATCTACAAGGATTATCGTGTTTTCAAATATTGAGAATATATCTTATTTTTATCCTAATGGCAATAAACCAAACTAAGACCTATTAATAAAATTTAACAGCCCATAGCAATAATCTTCCAAAGTTTTTCAAACTTTTCAGACGGCCCAAACCTTATTAAACAGCCGCTATTCAATCAAATATCAACCTAAATTTGGGCTATCCTTCTGTTTTCCTTTATAATGCGACACTCTTTGCACCTTCTTTATCCCCTGCCGAACCATGAAACGGATTCCTGCCTACCATCGCTGGTGGCGCTACAAGTCTTATCTTCCTGATGCGACGCTGCCTGCACATACGGTGGAATGCCCGGATTGCGGCTGCCGTATGGATATTCCGCGCCTGCGTCAGGGGCAGGAAGCGCATTGTCCGGTGTGCAACCATGAAATTGTGGAGGTGGAAAACAATCCGTATATCGCGCCGATTGCCTATGCGCTGACAACCTTGATTCTGATGGCGTTTGCGTACAATATGGTGTATATCCGCGTCGATTTATTCGGCGTGACATCGATTTTGTCGTTGCCGCAAATGATGCGGCTTTTGATTTCGCTGGATTACGGTTTTCTGGCGGAAGTGATGTTTATCCTTACCTTCGGCGCGCCTTTACTGTTTCTGCTGCTCTGCCTTTATGTTTATACGGCTTTGATACGTGAAAAGGCCTACCCTGCGCTGCGCTTTGCAACGCGTGTATTGGTGCGGCTGCGTCATTGGATTATGGTGGATGTGTTTTTTATTTCCACCTTGGTGGCGTATATCAAGCTCTCGTCCGTTGCTACGGTAGAGTTCGGCTCGGCGTTTTATCTGATGTTTCCGTTGTCGGTCATGTTGATTCGGACTTCGGTATCGATTCCGCAGCATTGGGTTTATTATAAGATTCACCGTTTAACCGGCGGCCATGCGGTTCAGACGGCCACTGAAGACAAAATCTGTTGCAGCCGCTGCCTGTATTTCCGCGATAAAGACGAGCAGCCTTGCGGCGTATGCGGCGCGGACTTATACCGCCGCCGCCCGAAAAGCCTGAGCATTTCTCTGGCGTTTTTAGTCGCGGCGTTTATCCTGTATTTCCCTGCCAACATCCTGCCGATTATGATTTCTTCCAACCCGACGGCCTTGGAGATCAATACGATTTTCAACGGCATTGTTTATATGTGGGACGACGGCGACCGATTGATTGCCGTGATTATCTTTAGTGCCAGTATTATGTTGCCGGTTTTGAAGATTATTGCGATGGCGGTTTTGATTTATTCCGCATACTTCAAACCCATGATGAGCGCGGACAAGATGTCGGTTTTGTATCGGATTACCGAATCCATCGGCCGCTGGTCGATGATTGATATTTTTGTGATTATCATTTTGATGAGTTCGTTCCACACCAATATGGCGCGCGTTGTACCGGGTGGTGCGGCGATTTACTTCTGCCTGGTCGTTATTTTGACCATGCTTTCGGCCTATTATTTCGATCCCCGTCTGATTTGGGACAAGCAACAGCAGCTTTCAGACGGCCTTGATTCTGACCAGACCTTAACACAATGAAAAAACACGATTCTTCACCCAATTATCACGCCCCGGCGCGTGTCAAGAAAACCAATGTCTTCACGTCCATCGTGTGGCTGATTCCGCTGATTGCGCTGATTGCCGGCGGCTGGCTTTTGGTTAAAGACATCCGCAACCGCGGCCCTGTCGTTACGCTGTTGATGGACAGCGCCGAAGGCATCGAGGTCAACAACACCGTCATTAAGGTGTTGAATGTCGATGTCGGACGTGTTACCCGCATCAAATTGCGTGACGACCAAAAAGGCGTGGAAGTTACTGCCCAGCTCAGCGCCGATGCCAAAGACCTTATCCGCAGCGATACCCAATTTTGGGTGGTCAAACCGCGTATCGACCAAAGCGGCGTTACCGGCTTGGGAACCTTGCTTTCCGGCTCATATATTGCATTTACACCGGGCAAAAGCCAAGAAACCAAAGACATATTTGTCGTCCAAGACATTCCGCCGATTGCCGCCATCGGTCAAAGCGGCCTGCGCCTGAACTTGATCGGCAAAAACGACCGCATCCTCAACGTCAGCAGCCCTGTTTTGTATGAAAACTTTATGGTCGGCCAAGTAGAAAGCGCACATTTCGACCCTTCCGACCAAAGCGTGCATTACACCATCTTCATCCAAAGCCCTAACGACAAACTGATTAATTCCGCCAGCCGTTTCTGGCTGGAAAGCGGCATTAATATCGAAACCACAGGCAGCGGTGTCAAACTCAACTCCGCCCCTCTGCCTGCTCTGCTGTCTGGCGCAATTTCCTTTGACTCGCCCAAAACAAGCGACAGCAAAAATGTTAAAAGCGAAGACAGCTTCACGCTTTACGACAGCCGCAGCGAAGTCGCCAACTTACCTGACGACCGCTCGCTGTACTACACCGCGTTTTTCAAACAATCCGTACGTGGCCTGTCTGCCGGTTCGCCTGTCGAATACAAAGGCCTGAATGTCGGCGTGGTTTCCGATGTCCCTTATTTCGACCGCAACGACAGCCTGCACTTGTTTGAAAACGGTTGGATTCCCGTGCGCATCCGCATCGAGCCTTCCCGTTTGGAAATCAATGCGGACGAACAAAGCAAAGAACATTGGAAACAACAATTTCAGACGGCCTTAAACAAAGGCCTGACTGCCACCATCTCCAGCAACAACCTGCTGACCGGCAGCAAAATGATTGAGTTGAACGATCAGCCTTCTGCCTCGCCTAAGCTGCGACCGCATACCGTTTATGCAGGCGATACCGTTATCGCAACCCAAGGCGGCGGTTTGGACGATTTGCAGGCAAAAGTGGCTGATTTGTTAGACAAGTTCAATAATCTGCCATTGGATAAAACCGTTGCCGGCTTGAACGGTTCGCTTGCCGAACTCAAGTCCACACTCAAATCTGCCAATGCCGCCCTAAGCTCTATCGACAAACTGGTCGGCAAACCGCAGACACAAAACATTCCGAACGAGTTGAACCAAACCCTAAAAGAATTGCGCCAAACCCTGCAAGGCGTATCACCTCAATCGCCCATCTACGGCGACGTACAAAATACGCTGCAAAGTTTGGACAAAACCTTAAAAGACGTTCAACCCGTGATTAATACTTTGAAAGAAAAACCCAACGCGCTGATTTTCAACAGCAGCAGCAAAGACCCTATACCGAAAGGAAGCCGATAATGCGCCTCTTCCCGATTGCCGCCGCCCTGACGCTTGCCGCCTGCGGCACTACGCAAAGCACACAATATTTCGTTCTGCCCGACAGCCAGTACATCCGACCTGCTACGCATGGCAGCGAAATTGCGGTTAAAGTCAACCTTGCCGAACCGCTTGCCAACGGCGGCCTCGTTTACCAAACCGATGCCTATCATGTGAATCTGGCGAAAAACCACCTTTGGGCGGCACCGCTCGATGGCGCGTTGGCAGCAAACCTCAGCAACAAGCTCAACCGCCTCAATCCACATCGCACCTTTGTGCCTGCTTCACGCAGCCAAAGCAGCCAAACCCTGAAAATCTATATTGAAGCCTTCCAAGGCAGCTATCAGGGGCAGACCACCATCAGCGGTTATGCACAATGGCCGGACGGACGCAGCAAACCGTTTAACGCCGTCACGCCGCAACAAGGCGACGGCTATACCGCCATGCTCGAATCGTTGGAAAACGGTTTGTCACAGGTTGCCGATACGATTGCCTATTAAACCCAAAGGCCGTCTGAAAAACTTTCAGACGGCCTTTTTCATGTTTCAAACACTCATTACAACGCACGGTCAAAATACAAAGCCACGCCGGAACGCTCGCTCATCGCCAACAAATAATCCATCACTTTTTGCGGCCATTGAATACCGCGCACAACGGTCAGGTTGCGCAAAATAGGGAACGTCAGGATATCTTCCAAACTGATTTCACCGCCCAAGCCCTCGCCTTCGCACACCAGCGCTTCCAGTTCGGCCAAGTCTTGATGCAGACGCTCCAGATATTGCGCCGTTTTGTTCAGATTAGTCTCGAAATTGCCGATACTTTTCTCTTTTTTGTCGATAAAGTATTTTTTCGCTTCATCGGTCTCAAATTCAGGCAGGCCGATTTTGACCATGCGCGGCTGTACCAATTTGTTATTGTATTCGCCCACTTTGTCCAACCAAGCCTGAACCTCGGGACGAACTTCTTCTTTCAGACGGCCTTGATCGATGTAACGGACAATATCCAAACTTTCGCCCATAAACGAACCGTCTTCTTTTTGCAGAATCGGCACTTGTTTTGAGCCAATCATGCCAATCGGCGTAGCTTCGTCATCGTTTGCCAAGACAACTTCTTCCACCGCCACATCGCGCAAGCCGAAAATCATCCGTGCACGGACGCAAAACGGGCAATGGTCGTAAATATACAGTTTCATCAAAATGCTCCTTAAAATTTCAAAACAGTTAACCATAACACCCAAAGCCGTCTGAAACAAGGTGTCCTGAAACATAGTGCCACATTCGCATACAAATCTAGGGCTGCCGGCAATAAACTGTTACAATAGCAACGTTTTTATCACAAAGAAAAAAACGCACGCCATGACCACTATTCGCCAAACGCCCCAAACATCGAGTGCAACGCTGGAAGGCCTCCTCGCTTGGTTCGACGGCTATGTTGCCGCGCTGCCCGATTCCGATAAAAACCTGATTCAGACGGCCTTTGACTTAGCTAAAGAACATTATCCTGCCGATGCCCTAACGACTTACGGCGAGCCTTTAATGGAACATTTTCTCGGCTCGATGCAAATCGTCAGCGAACTCGACTTATTGCCCGATGCCGTGGCGGCTACGATTTTGTCCGACATCGGCAAATACGTTCCCACTTGGCAAGAATTGATTGCCGAACGCTGCAACAGCACCGTTTGCGAGCTGGTCAAAGGCGTAGACGAAGTACAAAAACTGACCCAATTCGCACGCGTGGACAGCCTCGCCACGCCGGAAGAGCGCGCCCAACAAGCCGAAACCATGCGTAAAATGCTGTTGGCGATGGTCACCGACATCCGCGTTGTCCTGATCAAACTGGCGATGCGCACGCGTACCCTCCAATTCTTAAGCAACGTTCCCGACAATCCTGAAAAGCGCGCCGTTGCCAAAGAAACCCTCGACATTTTTGCCCCGCTCGCCAACCGCTTGGGCGTGTGGCAACTCAAATGGCAGCTCGAAGATTTGGGCTTCCGTCATCAAGAGCCGGAAAAATACCGCGAAATCGCCCTGCTTTTGGACGAAAAACGCACCGAGCGCCTCGAATACATCGAAAACTTCCTCAATATCCTGCGTACGGAACTGAAAAAATACAATATTCATTTTGAAGTTGCCGGAAGACCGAAGCACATCTACTCCATTTACAAAAAAATGGTGAAGAAAAAGCTCACTTTCGACGGCTTGTTCGACATCCGCGCCGTACGGATTTTAGTGGACACCATTCCCGAGTGTTACACCACGTTGGGCATTGTCCACAGCCTCTGGCAGCCGATTCCGGGCGAGTTCGACGACTATATCGCCAACCCGAAAGGCAACGGCTATAAAAGTTTGCACACCGTCATCGTCGGCCCGGAAGACAAAGGCGTGGAAGTGCAAATCCGCACCTTCGATATGCACCAATTCAACGAATTCGGTGTCGCCGCCCACTGGCGTTACAAAGAGGGCGGCAAGGGCGATTCCGCCTACGAACAGAAAATCGCCTGGTTGCGCCAACTCTTGGACTGGCGCGAAAACATGGCGGAAAGCGGCAAGGAAGACCTCGCCACCGCCTTCAAAACCGAGCTTTTCAACGATACGATTTACGTCCTGACCCCGCACGGCAAAGTCCTCTCCCTGCCCACGGGCGCGACCCCCATCGACTTCGCCTACGCTCTGCACAGCAGCATCGGCGACCGTTGCCGCGGCGCGAAAGTAGAAGGGCAAATCGTGCCTCTGTCCACGCCTTTGGAAAACGGACAACGCGTTGAAATCATTACCGCCAAAGAGGGAAATCCTTCCGTCAACTGGCTCTACGAAGGCTGGGTTAAATCCAACCGCGCCATCAGCAAAATCCGTGCCTACATCCGCCAACAAAATGCGGATACCGTGCGCGAAGAAGGCCGAGCCCAGTTGGACAAACAGTTGTCAAAAATCTTCCCCAAACCCAATCTTCAAGCGTTGGCGGAAAAACTCGGCTTCAAAAAAACCGACGAACTCTATACAGCCATCGGTCAGGGCGAAGTTTCCAACCGCGCCATCCACAAAGCCTGCGGCGCGCTGAATGAACCGCCTCCTGTACCGATTGATGAAACCAATATCGTCAAGCAGTCCAAAATCAAAAAAGGCGGCAAAAACGGCATTTTGATTGACGGCGAAGACGGCCTGATGACCACGCTTGCCAAATGCTGTAAACCGGCACCCCCGGACGACATCATCGGTTTCGTTACGCGCGACCGCGGCATTTCCGTCCACCGCAATACCTGCCCTTCTTTCCGCCACCTTGCCGAACAGTCTCCTGAAAAAGTGTTGAATGCAAGCTGGGCAGCCTTGCAAGAAAGACAAGTCTTTGCCGTCGATGTTGAAATCCGCGCCCAAGACCGCTCCGGTTTACTGCGCGACGTTTCTGATGCTCTGGCGCGTCATAAACTCAACGTTACCGCAGTGCAAACCCAATCGCGCGATTTGGAAGCCAGTATGCGCTTTACCCTTGAAGTCCGCCAAGTCAACGATCTGCCGCGCGTATTAGCCAGCTTGGGCGACATCAAAGGCGTTTTAAGCGTAACGCGCTTGTAGTTCTCATTACCCAAGCAAATCCAAAGGCCGTCTGAAAGCAACTTTTCAGACGGCCTTTTAAGTTTTTAACACACCAATATTTCAACGCCTCAACTTATCTTTCTTAAAAAGCCAGCCGCAGCCTTAGCCGCTTCAATATATAACCCCCTCTTCTATTCTTACAACCAGTCGTTATTTCCTACCGGCATCATTCTCAGGCAAACTTATTATCCTCATGATAAACAAGATATTTCCAATTTAAGGGAGCCTCATGGATACACGAGATTTGTACCCTCACGAGATTTTGCAGGAAGCCATCGGCAAGAGCTGCGCCAAGTCCGAGTTCAGCATCAAAATGTTGGTGATTTTAAGTTTTTTAGGTGGCGGCTATGTCGGCTTCGGCTATCTTGCCTGCCTGCGCGTCATCAGCGGCATTCCAGCCGAATGGAACGGCCTGGCCGCCCTTTTGGGTGCGTCCGTATTCCCGATTGCACTGATTTGTATCTTAATCGGTGGCGGCGAGCTGGCAACAGGCAATATGATGATTATGGCTTTGGGCAAATTGACCGGCCGCGTCAGCACCTACAAACTGGTACGCAACTGGCTCATCGTCAGCTTGGGCAATCTGGCAGGCGCCGTTGCCATGGCCTATTTCCTCGGCCACTACGTCGGCCTGGCAGAGGGAGCGGCTGCGGCGAAAACCATTGCCATCGCCGAAGCCAAAGTTAATATGGACTTTGGCCGCGCATTCGTTTCCGCTGTCGCATGTAACTGGATGGTGTGCATGGGTATTTGGTTCTACTTCGGCTCACGCCATACTTCAGGCCGCATTTTGGCAACTTGGTTTCCGGTCATGATCTTCGTGTTAATCGGTTTCCAACACTTTGTTGCCAATATGTTCATCATTCCGGCCGGTATTTGGGCAGGCGCAAATGTCAGCTGGGGTCAATTTTTCTACAATATGATTCCCGTCTTCTTAGGTAACGTCCTCGGCGGATCGTCTTTTGTTGCCGCTTTCTATCTCTTCGCTTATAAACATTTGTTAAAAGATGATTTTTCTATTTAGTTCAAACTGACTCACTACCCCGTATTCATCAGAAATACGGGGTAGTGCCGTTATCAGGCCGTCTGAACAGCTCGTTTCGTGTCGCATAATTACGCTTTTTCTCTGCGTAACGTTTCATTTATAGGAAAGATAGTTTCATTGTCTTTCCTTTTCTCCAAATTAAGATAATTTTTGCAATCTTTTGTTTTCAAATGACTTCCCCTCAAAAGCGCTACGATTTTTCATAAAGCCCGTGTTCCGTGCTTTGCAAAACAAAAAATTTACTGTATTCTGAATTTAATTATTTACAATTTAATGTGGATTGGTTACATATCCTATTGTATTTGAAAATAATTTATCCTGACTCTCTCGTGAAAAACAGGATTTTTAAGCTGTATTTTTATTAGAAAAAAGTTTGGGTACGAATTGCTTGCAATTTCAAAACCCGTATTTATAAGTTAGATGAGGAATAAGTACATGAATCCCATGTATATCACTTTCGCGATCTATTTGGTCGCCGTATTACTGATCGGCCTCGCCGCCTATTTTTCAACACGCAACTTCGACGACTACATTCTCGGCGGCCGCAGCTTGGGTCCGTTCGTGACCGCGATGTCTGCCGGTGCTTCCGATATGTCAGGTTGGCTTTTGATGGGCTTGCCAGGTGCCATTTACCTGAGCGGTTTGAATGAAGCTTGGATTGCCATTGGTCTGATTGTGGGTGCATACCTCAACTGGCTCTTGGTTGCAGGCCGTCTGCGCGTACATACTGAATACGCCAACAACGCGCTGACGCTTCCTGATTACTTCTTCCACCGCTTCGGTGCCGGCGGTCACTTGATGAAAGTGGTTTCTGCACTGATTATCTTGTTCTTCTTCACTATTTACTGTGCTTCAGGCATCGTAGCCGGTGCTACCCTGTTCCAAAGCCTGTTCCACGGTATGTCTTACACTCAAGCCATGTGGCTGGGTGCCGGTGCAACCATCGCCTACACCTTCTTGGGCGGTTTCTTGGCCGTAAGCTGGACCGATACCCTTCAAGCTTCTTTGATGATTTTTGCATTGGTACTGACTCCTATCATGGTGTACTTGGGTTTGGGCGGCGCAGATCAAATGAATGCTGCCATCCAACAAGTTGCCGCTTCTACCGGTAAAGAATACGGTAGCCTGTTTGCCGGTACTACTTTCATCGGCATTATCTCTACTGCCGCTTGGGGCTTGGGCTATTTTGGCCAACCACACATTTTGGCCCGTTTCATGGCTGCCGAAAGCGCTAAATCTCTGGTTTCTGCACGCCGTATCGGTATGACTTGGATGATTCTGTGTATGGCCGGTGCCGTGGCTGTCGGCTACTTCGGTATCGCTTACTTCGGCGCCAACCCTGCCCACGTTGATGAAATGAACGGCAACCACGAACGTATCTTCATCGCTTTGGCTACCCTGCTCTTCAACCCTTGGATTGCCGGTATCATCTTGAGCGCGATTCTTGCTGCTGTAATGTCCACCCTGTCTTGCCAATTGTTGGTTTGCTCCAGCGCGATTACCGAAGACTTCTATAAAGGCTTCCTGCGTAAAAACGCCCAACAAGCTGAATTGGTATGGATTGGCCGTGTAATGGTATTGGCGATCGCCGTGATTTCCATCCTGATTGCTTCTGATCCTGAAAGCAAAGTATTAGGCTTGGTAGCTTACGCATGGGCCGGCTTTGGTGCCGCATTTGGTCCGGTTGTTATCCTGTCTGTTTTGTGGAAACGCATTACTGCCTACGGCGCACTCTCCGGCATGATTGCAGGCGCGCTGACTGTGGTTGTTTGGGCTGAGTGGATTAAAAAACCTGCTTTGGCCGCACAAGAAACAGGCTTCTCTACCGTATATGAAATCGTTCCAGGCTTTATCGCTTGTACCCTCGTGATTGTTTTGGTATCCCTGATCGACAAACAACCGTCACGCGAATTGCAAGAACGTTTCGAAAAAGCAGACGCAGAATACCGCGCCTCTAAATAAGACGTTTTCAGACGGCCTGCATGATTCCGTGCAGGCCGTCTGTCTGTGTTATGAAATAAACTGTTTCAAAATAATCTGAGCCTTGTCAGAAAAAACAGCAATTTATGCGGATGCATCTTGTATCCGCATCATAATTTTATTACGATATTACTATCCTTCAGAATGCCTGTTTTAGCAGTCTTAATTCAGGCCGTCTGAAACCATGAAAAAAACCTTTGGAGAACATAAATAATGTTTAACTTCGCTTTTCCAACACAAACTCCTTTGCGTCAAGCTGTAACTGATGCCTACCGCCGCGATGAAATCGAGGCCGTTCAGGATATGTTGCAACGTGCACAGATGACCGACGAAGAGCGCAATGCCGCCTCCGAGCTTGCCCGTCGTTTGGTTACTCAAGTCCGCTCCAGCCGCACCAAAGCAAGTGGCGTAGATGCCTTGATGCACGAGTTCTCTCTCTCCAGTGAAGAAGGTGTTGCACTGATGTGTCTGGCCGAGGCTCTGCTGCGTATTCCGGACAATGCAACCCGTGACCGCCTGATTGCCGACAAAATCTCCGAAGGCAACTGGAAAAGCCACTTGAACAACAGCCCTTCCCTCTTCGTTAACGCGGCTGCATGGGGTCTGTTGATTACCGGCAAACTGACCACCAACACTTCTGAAAAAAACATGGGTTCTGCCCTGAGCCGCATAATCAGCAAAGGTGGCGCGCCTCTGATCCGTCAAGGTGTGAACTACGCAATGCGCCTATTGGGCAAACAATTCGTAACCGGCCAAACCATTGAAGAAGCGCTGCAAAACGGTAAAGAGCGCGAGAAAATGGGTTACCGCTTCTCTTTCGATATGTTGGGTGAAGCCGCATACACCGAAGAAGATGCCAACCGCTACTACAACGACTACGTTCAAGCCATTCACGCCATCGGTAAAGATGCCGCAGGCCAAGGCGTTTACGAAGGCAACGGTATTTCCGTTAAACTTTCCGCCATCCACCCACGCTATTCACGCGCCCAACACGAACGAGTTATGAGCGAACTGTTGCCACGCCTGAAAGAATTGTTCCTTTTGGGTAAAAAATACGATATCGGTATCAACATCGACGCCGAAGAAGCCAACCGTCTCGAATTGTCTTTGGACTTGATGGAAGCTTTGGTTTCCGACCCTGACTTGGCAGGCTACAAAGGTATCGGTTTCGTTGTTCAGGCCTACCAAAAACGTTGCCCGTTCGTTATCGACTATCTGATCGACCTAGCACGCCGCAACAACCAAAAACTGATGATCCGTTTGGTTAAAGGCGCATACTGGGACAGCGAAGTGAAATGGGCTCAAGTAGACGGCATGGAAGGCTATCCGACTTACACCCGTAAAGTCCACACCGACATCTCCTACCTCGCCTGCGCACGCAAACTCTTGGATGCGCAAGATGCCGTGTTCCCACAATTTGCCACCCACAACGCCTACACTTTGGGCGCAATCTACCAAATGGGTAAAGGCAAAGACTTTGAACACCAATGTCTGCACGGCATGGGCGAAACCCTGTACGACCAAGTGGTCGGCCCACAAAACTTAGGCCGCCGCGTACGCGTGTATGCCCCGGTCGGCACACACGAAACCCTGCTTGCCTACTTGGTACGCCGCCTGTTGGAAAACGGTGCGAACTCTTCTTTCGTGAACCAAATCGTTGACGAAAACATCAGCATCGACCGCCTGATTAAGAGCCCGTTCGACACCATCGCCGAACAAGGCATCCACCTGCATCCGGCATTGCCTCTGCCACGCGATTTGTATGGCAAAGACCGTCTGAACTCTCAAGGCGTAGATTTCAGCAACGAAACCGTATTGCAAAACCTGCAAGAAAAACTCAACCAAGCTTCTTCCGAAGACTTCCACGCTGCTTCCATCGTCAATGGCGAAGCGCGTAACGTAGGCGAAGCACAACCTGTCCGTAACCCTGCAGACCACAACGATGTTGTCGGTACTGTCAGCTTTGCCGATGCAGCCTTGGCTCAAGAAGCGATTGGTGCAGCCGTTGCCGCCCTGCCTGAATGGAGCGCCAAACCTGCTTCAGAACGCGCCGACTGTCTGCGCCGTTTTGCCGATCTGTTGGAACAACACACGCCTGCATTGATGATGCTGGCCGTCCGCGAAGCCGGTAAAACCTTGAACAACGCCGTTGCCGAAGTACGCGAAGCCGTTGACTTCTGCCGCTACTATGCCAACGAATCTGAAAACACCCTGCCTAAAGATGCCAAAGCTGTCGGCGCAATCGTTGCCATCAGCCCATGGAACTTCCCATTAGCCATCTTTACCGGCGAAGTGGTTTCTGCATTGGCTGCCGGTAACACCGTTATCGCCAAACCTGCCGAACAAACCAGCCTGATTGCTACTTACGCAGTTTCCCTGATGCATCAAGCCGGTATTCCAACTTCTGCGCTGCAACTCGTACTCGGCGCAGGCGATGTCGGTTCTGCCCTGACCGGCGATGCCCGCATCGGTGGCGTGATCTTCACCGGTTCTACCGAAGTAGCGCGCCTGATTAACAAAGCACTGTCCAAACGTGATGACAACCCTGTCCTGATTGCCGAAACCGGTGGTCAAAACGCGATGATTGTGGACTCTACCGCCCTGCCGGAACAAGTCTGCCTCGACGTATTGAACTCTGCCTTCGACAGCGCAGGCCAACGTTGTTCCGCCCTGCGTATCTTGTGCGTTCAAGAAGACGTTGCCGATAAAATGGTCAACATCATCAAAGGTGCAATGGACGAATTGGTTGTCGGCAAACCGACCCAACTGACCACAGACATCGGCCCTGTCATCGATGCTGAAGCCCAACAAAACCTGTTGGCCCACATCAACCGAATGAAAGGCGTAGCGAAGGCTTACCACGAAATCAAAACTGCTGCCGACGTTGATAGCAACAACTCTACTTTTGTTCGTCCAATCCTGTTTGAATTGAACAATTTGAACGAGTTGCAACGCGAAGTGTTCGGCCCTGTATTGCACGTTGTCCGCTATCGTGCCAGCGAATTGGATCAACTCATCGACCAAATCAACGCTAAAGGCTATGCTTTGACCAGCGGTGTACACAGCCGTATCGAAGGTACTGTCGAACACGTCCGCGACCGCATCGAAGCCGGTAACATCTACGTTAACCGCAACATCGTCGGTGCCGTTGTCGGCGTACAACCTTTCGGCGGTCACGGCTTGTCCGGTACCGGTCCTAAAGCGGGCGGTCCATTCTATCTGCAACGTTTGGTTCGTACTCCTGAATGGGTTGCACCAACCCTCAGCCGTATCGGTCAAGCAGACGAAGACGCGCTCAAACGTTTGGAAACTCTGGTTCACAAACTGCCGTTTAATGCAGAAGAGAAGAAAACTGCAGCCGCAGCTTTGGGTCACGCACGAGTTCGCACTCTGCGCAAAGCCGAAACCGTATTGGTCGGCCCGACCGGTGAACGCAACTCATTGAGCTGGCGCTCTCCGAAACACGTTTGGGTACACGGCGGTACTCTGTTGCAAGCCTTCTCTGCCCTGACCAAGCTGGCTGCCGCAGGCATTCAAACCGTTGTTGAGCCAAACAGCCCACTGGTTGCCTACTCTGCCGATTTGGACGGTTTGTTGCAAGTCAACAGCAAACCTGAAAACGCAGGCATCAGCCATGTTGCCGCCATCGAGCCTTTGAGCAGCGAGCGCAAACAAGAGTTGGCCGGCCACGACGGTGCGCTCATCCGCATTCTGCCTTCCGAACAAGGTCTGGACATCCTGCAAGTATTTGAAGAAATCTCTTGCAGTATCAATACTACCGCTGCCGGTGGTAATGCCAGCCTGATGGCAGTTGCCGACTAATCGTAGCCAAATCAAAGGCCGTCTGAAATTCAGACGGCCTTTTTTTATGTTTTTATTTACATTTTTGCCGGATATTCGCACAAATCGTTAATCAGGCATTTGCTGCATTGCGGTTTTAAAGCCTTGCACGTATAGCGGCCATGCAAAATCAACCAGTGATGGGCATCCATCAAAAATTCTTTGGGAATAAAGCGCATCAGTTTGTCTTCAACTTCGCGCACATCCTTGCCCGGAGCAATTTTAGTACGGTTGGAAACACGGAAAATATGGGTATCGACCGCCATAACAGGTTGCCCGAATGCAGTATTCAGCACCACATTGGCTGTTTTACGGCCAACACCGGGCAAAGATTCCAAAGCCTCGCGGTCAGCAGGCACTTCGCCGTTGTATTTTTCCAGCAAAATACGGCAAGTCTGCATGATGTGTTTGGATTTGGTTTTGTAGAGGCCTATGGTTTTGGTGTATTCCATCACGCCGTCCAGCCCCAAATCCAACATGGCTTGCGGCGTATTGGCAACGGGAAAGAGCTTGGCAGTCGCTTTGTTCACGCCGACATCAGTCGCCTGTGCAGACAATAAAACGGCGATAAGCAGCTCAAACGGCGAGCTGAAATTCAACTCAGTAGTCGGATGAGGATTGGCAGCGCGGAAACGCTCGAAAATTTCTTGGCGGATTTGTTTGTTCATTGTTTGGATTATTTTTTTATTGGCGCCGCAATTATAGTGAAATCACGCTGATACGGCTACTTTAAGTAAAACAAGGCCGTCTGAAACGCTTCAGACGGCCTTGTTTGATAAAAGCATTGTTATTTTAAATGCGGTTTACTTCTTACTCAAAGTCAGTCCTGTCCAGCCGAACACCAGCGTCAGAGCCAAGCTCAAGTAGCAGAAGAAGGCATAAGGCAGGTATTCCCAAACAGGCACGCCCAAGGAATGGCTGATAAATACGCCGCAGACGCTCCAAGGCACTAACGGGTTGATGACCGTACCCGCATCTTCCAGCGTACGGGCAAGGTTGCGCGAATGCAAACCAAGCTTGTCATAAACCGGCTTAAAGGTTTCGCCGGAAAGCAGGATACTCAAATATTGCTCGCCAATCAGGAAGTTGACGCCGACCGATGTCATGGCCACGCTGAAAGTAGCGCGTCCGGCATTGGTCAGGAACGCACGAATGGCTTCCAGCAAAGACGGAATCACACCAATGCTGAACAACAGGCCGCCCAAGCTCATGCCGAGTATCACGATGGTTTGCGTGAAGAACATGCTTTCCAAACCACCGCGAGAAATCAAACGGGCAATGTCTTTAAATGCTTCGCCTTCAAGTTTGTATCCGCCGTAAAACCACGCGCCCAGTTGTTTCAAATCAGGCGTACTGTGGAAGTAAGTGACAATCAGCGCCACCACAACGGTAAACAACATGGCCACAATGGCATTCACGCGCATCAGGGCAAGAATAACCAGCAAGGCAAACGGAATCAGTGAATAGGCATGCACCAAACCGGTTGCTTCCAATTGCGCGCGGAAAGCTTCGACGCTGTTCATGTCATGCGCGGCAACATTGGGCAAGAGCCACAGCATCAACGCCGCACTGATCAACCACGCAGGTACAGTGGTGTACATCATGTTTTTGATGTGTTCGAACAAATCAATGCCGACAATCGAAGCGGAAATACCGGTCGTATCGGAAAGCGGCGACATTTTATCGCCAAAGAACGCACCCGACACAATCGCGCCTGCCGTCATCGCCATATCGGCATGAAACGCAGCCGCCATACCCATAAATGCCACGCCGACAGTCGCACAAGTCGTCAAACTACTGCCGATGGAAATACCGATGATTGAGCAAAGCGCAAACGCCGAGAAATAAAAATAAGTAGGCGAAATCAATCCGAAACCGTAATACATCAGCGTCGGAATCGCACCGCTCATCATCAGCGCGCTGACCATCAGGCCGATAAAGAAAAACAGATAAATCGCGCCCATACCCTGCCCGACCGCGCCTATCATACCGTTTTGCATGTCTTGATATTTCAAGCCGCGCATCAAACCGTACAACAGCAAGACCACAATCGCCGTCACAATCGACATATGCGGCAGCCATTCAAGCGAAATAATCGTATAACCCATTGCCGCCACCAAAGCCAAGGCCACAGCGATGGCCTCAAAGCGCGGCATATTAAGTAAGGATTTGAAAGCAAACATTTTTCTTTGCCTTTTTAATAAGCATTTAACAGATTTTAGCATAACAGGCCGTCTGAAACCCGATTTTCAGACGGCCTGCCTGTTATTTTATAAAAACAGCCCCAGCAAAACCGTGACACTTTCTTTAAAATATATCAAATTATTAAAATTAAATATTTTTAAATAAAAATAAATGGAATTTTATTGCTTTTTAAAACGCCCATCATGCAAAAATGCCACCACTTGTTCGACCGTTTTACGGTTAAACAACATACCGCTATGGCTGACAGGCAAAACGACATGATCGCGCATATTCGGACAATGTGTTTCGCTGACCAAAACCGTACCATCATGTTCGCCATGCAAACCTAAAACACGGCCCAGCCCATACGGTTTATTGCCGGCGATACTGCCCAGCTCAACACCCTCTGGCAATTCAGGCATACTGCCGTCCAATGCCCCTTTGTAAGAGCCGCCCAATACCGGCTTTTGCAAACCCATATTGAACACACGCTGCGCGGCACGGCTGCCTTGGTGCGGCGTACCCATAGTAACGATACGACCGCTGACTTTATCCGGATATGCCGCCGCAAAATTACGTAAAACCAAGCCGCCCAAACTATGGCCGACAAAGTGCAGCGTTTCATCAGCATGGTTCTCATCAATCCATCGCGCCAAATCTTCAACATGTCGGTTCATCGAATGCAAAACACTGTAATAATCGAACAGCGCCACTTCAAAACCTTCTTGTTCCAGCAAATACGCCAGCGGTTTCATTACCCATGAATGCATGTGCAAGCCATGTAGCAAAATGATTTTGGCCATTTTTTCCTCCTGTCATTTAAATCATTATGCCACAAAGTAAAAAGGCCGTCTGAAATCCCATAAGGTTTCAGACGGCCTTTTATCATGATGAATTATTCGTCAGCTTTGTAGCCTTTTATAGCAAAGAAGACGATGTATACGTAACAAATCGCTGATACAACGAAAGAAATCATCAGGCCGTAAGTATCCGCAGCCCAACCTTGTACCACAGGCACAATCGCACCGCCTACAATCGCAGTACACAATACGCCGGAAGCGCTGCTGGTGAATCGGCCCAGGCCCTTGGTTGCCAAAGAGAAAATCGTTGGGAACATGATCGAGTTGAAGAAGCCGATAGCCAACAATGCCCACATCGCAATATCAGCACTGGCTTTACCTGCCAACATAGCAACGCCCAACAGGGCAACAGCAGCGGTAGCATTGAATGCCAAATAGCGGTTAGGCGCAATTTTCGCCATGATGGCAGAGCCTAAGAAGCGGCCAACCATCGCGCCGCCCCAGTAGAACGACAAATATTTCGCGGCAGATGCGTGGTCCAAACCTTTCAGATAGCCCAACACGCTGACCAACAAAGAACCGATAGATACTTCTGCACCAACGTAACAGAAAATACCGGCCGCACCAAAAACCAAATGACGGTATTGCCAAACACTGTGTTTGCCATCATGGTTATGTTCGCTCTCTTCTTCGGCAATTTTACGCGCATCAGGCAAACGAATCATTTTGACAAACACAGCCAAAATAATCAGCAAACCGGCCAACCCTAAATACGGAATTTGAACGGAAGAAATTTGCTCGGCTTTGCTGACAGTTTGTGTTGCATCAGCCAAAATCAGGAATGCGCCGATTTGCGGAGCAATGGTCGTACCCAAAGAGTTAAATGCCTGAACCAAAGTCAGTGTTGCAGATTCTTTACCTGGTTTGGACAGCAAAGTCACATAAGGGTTACCCGCTACTTGCAACAGTGTTACACCTGAAGCCAAAATAAACAATGCACCCAAAAAAGTTGCATAAGAATGACTGCCGGCAGCAGGATAGAAGAGTAGACAGCCGATGGCAGTCAATACGAAGCCGCCGATTACACCGTTTTTATAGCCGATTTTGCCGACCAAATAGCCCATCGGAATCGACATAATCGCATAAGCGGTAAAGAAACAGAATTGAATCAGCATCGCCTGAACATAAGTCAGTTCGAAAATATCTTTCAAATGCGGAATCAAAATATCGTTCATGCAGGTAATGAAACCCATCATGAAAAAGAGTGTGGTTAGGACAACCAGCGCAGGAGTATGATTTTGTTGTGAATGCGCAGACATGATTTGCCTTTCGTTTTGTTAAGATTTGCTGGAAAAATGAGCTTAAATCAGTTCATTAAACTTAACACCCATTAACAGCCGCCCGTATCATACTGATAATCCGTCACTTTGAAAACTATTTTCTAACAGCCGACTACATTATCCTTCAGCCGTTTAATTTTAAAAAATTTAATAATATTGGATTTATCTTTTAATAGATTAAAAAAATAAAGGCATAATCCTCCTTTTAAGCCTGTTATTTCTTTTTTACAATATCACTTGATGTAACTCAAAACATGCTCCCTCTTTACGCTTACCTTGCCCTGATTGCTTCTGCCTTCACTTCAGCCACACTACTTCCGGGTACATCCGAGGCGGCATACGCCGCATTTGTGTACCAATATCCTCAACATGCCATCGGCGCATGTTTGTGTGCCGGTTTGGTGAATGGCTTGGGCAGTATGGTTTCGTATTACATGGGCAGAATGTTTCCGGCCAAGAAAAGGCCGTCTGAAAAAGTATTGGCGCGTATACAAAGATGGGGGATTTGGCCGCTATTATTTGCATGGCTGCCGATTATCGGCGATGCCCTCCCCCTTGCCGCAGGCTGGCTCAGGCTCAATGCTTTGCATTGCGCCATTATTCTGATTACAGGCAAACTGCTGCGCTATGCCATGATTTATTGGGGAATGAACGCAGTTGCCGGATAAACCACCACAACTAAAAAAAATAAAGGCCGTCTGAATGGTTCAGACGGCCTTTGCCTTTAATTCGACAATTACAAGACTTTCACAATGCTTTCGCACAGGTAGTCGATGTTGTCATCGGTAATGCCTGCAACATTAATGCGGCCGGAACGGACGGCATAAATGGCAAACTCGTTTTTCAAACGGTCGACTTGTTCGGGAGTCAGACCGCTGAAAGAGAACATACCGTTTTGTTCGATAATGAAATCAAAATCTTGGGTTGCACCTTTTGCTTTGAGCAACTCGACAAATTTTTGGCGCATAGCTTTGATGCGACCGCGCATTTCATCGAGTTCGGCAATCCATTGTGCTTTCAAATCATCATTTTTCAACACCAGCGCAATGGTGTTCGCACCGTGTGAAGCCGGGTTGGAATACAAGGTACGGATGATGGTTTTGACTTGGCTGTGGGCGCGGGCTGCAGTTTCTTCATCTTCGGCCACCAAAGTGAACGCACCAACACGCTCGTTGTACATACCGAAGTTTTTAGAATAAGAGCTGGCAATCAACAATTCTGTATTGTGTTTCAAGAATACGCGCAAGCCGTAGGCGTCTTCTTCCAAACCATTGCCGAAGCCTTGGTAGGCAAAGTCAAACAATGGCAACCAGCCTTTTTCGGCAGAAAGTTTTGCTAAAGTTTCCCATTGTTCGTGCGTAGGGTCGATGCCGGTAGGGTTGTGGCAGCAGCCGTGCAGCAGGACGATGTCGCCTTTTTGCGCTTGACTCAAGTCTTCAATCATGCCGTCCCAATCCAAACCGTGTTTGGCAGCATCATAGTAGCGATAAGGTTTGTCTTGGATGCCGACCGCTTTGGCGATGGCGTTGTGGTTTGGCCAGGTTGGATTGGAAATCCAGATGGTTTGCGCGTTCAACTGACGTTTGGCAAACTCGGCCGCAATACGCAATGCGCCTGTACCGCCAAGGCTTTGTGCGGTTTTGGCGCGACGGCTGGCGATGATTTCGTGGTCTTTGCCAAACAGCAGAATTTGGGTTTGCTCGTTGTAGTCGGCAACGCCATCGATGGTCAGGTAGTTTTTGGTGGTTTCACTTTCCAACAGGCGTTTTTCAGCCTCCTTGACAGCTTTGACAATAGGCGTCGCGCCGGATGCATCTTTGTACACGCCGATACCGAGATTGACTTTCTCCGGACGGGCTTCAGCTTTAAACGCCTCACCCAAACCTAAAATCGGATCAGCAGGAGCAGCTTCGATATGCTTGAAGAACATGATTTTTCTCTTTACAAGTAGTAAAACGGTTGAAAAAATACAAACTTAGTACGATTTTACGCCGTTTCAGGCCGTCTGAAAACGGATTATTACAGGGTTTTAACGCAAGATTGCCAACAAATCCAAAGGCGTGGCAATACGGAAATCGGCAAGCCAGTTTTCGGTTTGGTCTTCGGCAGAAATATAGCCCCAATCGGCCAGCACGGTCGTCATGCCTGCATTTTTGCCTGCCTGCATATCGCGCTCGGCATCGCCGACATAAAAACATCGCTGCGCCTCAACGCCAATCTGTTCGCACGCATAAAACATAGGCTTCACGCTGGGCTTGGGTTCATCGCATGTATCGCCGCTGACAATGACGGCCGGAGGCACGGTAAACCCGAGCTTAGGCACGAGGACATCGGTAAAACGCATAGGCTTGTTGGTAATAATGCCCCATTGGATACCGCGTTGAACTAAGGCTTCCAACATTTCGTTTACACCGTCGAACAAGATGGTTTGGTCGGCATAGCAGCGGCTGTATTCGTCCAAAAACTCTTTGCGCCATTGCATATAGTCCGGATGGTCGGGCGTAATGCCTGCACCCAGTTTGAGCAAACCGCTTGCACCGTGGCCGGCCTGCGGACGGATTTCATCCATGCTTTTTTCCGGCAAACCGTGTCGGCGCAATACCGTGTTGAGCGCGCCACCCAAATCAAGTGCAGTATCGGCAAGCGTGCCGTCAAGGTCGAATAATACGGCTTGGGTCATAAGTGTTCCTTTGATGATTTTAGAAGGCCGTCTGAACAATCCAACAAGTTTCAGACGGCCTGAATATGGTTAATGGTGATGATGTTCGTGCATTTCCTGCGAACACAAAACTTCATCTTTATGCGGATGCTGTTCGCTTTCAATCTGAATCGTACAATGCCCGATGTTGTGATGCGCCAATTCATGTTCGATGCGGTAGGCGATTTGTTCGGACTCTGCAACCGTCATGTTGCCATCGACAACAATATGGCAGGACAAAACGTGGATATTGCTGGTAATCGTCCAAACATGCAAGTCGTGAACGGATTTTACGTCTTCCGTATTACGGATAACGCTGAGCAACTCATCGGTATAGATGTTTTCCGGCGCGCCTTCCATCAAAATGTGCAAAGTCTGTTTAAACAGCTTCCAGCCGCTGCGCCCCACCAAAGCCGCCACCAATACGCTGGCAACCGTATCCGCCCATTGCCAGCCATACACCATCATCAGTACCGCTGCGACAATCGCCCCTATCGAGCCGAATAAATCGCTGATTACATGCAGGTACGCGCCGCGCATATTGACGTTTTCTTCAGTATCGCCATTTTTCAACATATAAACGGCGACACCGATGTTGACCAGCAAACCGATGATACTGACCACCAACATGCCGCCCGTCAAAATTTCCGGCGGATAAAACAATCGTTTGACTGCTTCATAAAAAATCATTGCCGCAATCAACACCAGCGACAATCCGTTAAACATCGCCGTCAAAATTTCAAAACGCTTATACCCAAATGTCTTTTGCAGCGTGGTCTGTTTCTCGCCGAGTTTGAATGCCCACAATGCCACACCCAGCGAAAACGCATCGCTGAACATATGCCCTGCATCGGAAAGCAGGGCCAAAGAGTTGGTCAGCCAGCCGCCGACCGCCTCAACCAGCATAAATCCGGCAATGACGAAAAATGAAATGCGCAATACCTGCTTATTGGCGGTATGCGTATGCGCGTGCGAATGATCGTGATGATGTGCCATGATGATTTTACCGTTTCAGACGGCCTTTTTATCCTGTTTCAAACTTTTCTCAAAATCTTCCAACATGTCCAGCTCAAAACGGCTGAATCCAGCACGTTCTCGCGCTTCGATATTGACGTAGCCGCGAAAGATAAACATATCGTAACGCGCAATCAGGCTGCGGAATAAGGCAACCGGTTCCAAACCGCGTTCACGGCAAAGATGCTGATACCAATGATTGCCGATGGCGACATGTCCCACCTCATCGCGATAAATAATATCCAGCACATCGCAGGTTTCCACATCGCCACGTTGCGCCACTTTCGCCCGAATACCCGGCGTGACATCCAAACCGCGCGCTTCCAACACCCGCGGCACCAAAGCCATGCGTAACAAGGGATCGTAAGCGGTTTTATACGCCATATCCCACAAATGCCCGTGCGCTTCAAAATCGCCGTAATCGTAGCCCAAACTGTTCAGACGGCCCCGCATCAAGCCGAAGTGGAACACTTCTTCTTTCGCCACCCTTACCCAATCGCGTACAAACTGAAACGGCATATTGCGAAAACGATACGCCGCATCCAAAGCCAGATTAATCGCGTTAAATTCAATGTGCGCAATCGCGTGCAACATGGCCGCATAGCCTTCGACCGTATTCATCTTGCGCGGCGTAACTTCCGAAGGTGCAACCAAACGCGGACGGGACGGATGTCCGGCAAAACGGCAATCCACAGGTTTCGACTCATCAACCGTCAAACCTTCCGCCTCGCCCAACTGCGCAAACAAGGCCTGCGTCAATCTTCCCTTTTCATCCGGATTGTCCGACAGCAAAGCCTGTTCCAATAAAGGATAAGGATTCAGATACATACAAAACCATTGTTTTAAAAAGACAAATATTATAACCGTTTTAAAAAGCAAACAGAAAGACTATAATTTCACGCTTTCCGTAAAATGACATTAAATACCACACCAAACCCTTGTGTGCTTCATTAAAAAAACGTCAAAACCAAATACAGGCCGTCTGAAGAAATGAAATTATTTCAGTCACTTGATTGGATTTTTCATATTTACACAAATTAAACCCCCCATTCAGCCCCTTGCCTGTTACACCATAACGTCTATACTGAACCCATCTCTCCGAACAAGGAACCAAAACATGAAAACTACCCGACTGTTCACCCTAACTACTGCCGCGCTGCTTTCTTCAGCCATCGGCTTTGCACAAGCCGGCGCAGTGGATGCCCTGAAAAAATTCAATAATGATGCCGACGGTATCAGCGGCAACTTCAGCCAAACCGTTCACAGCAAAAAGAAAACCCAAACCACACACGGTACATTCAAAATCCTGCGCCCGGACTTGTTCAAATGGGAATACACTAAACCCTACAAACAAACCATCGTTGGCGACGGCAAAACCATTTGGCTCTATGACGTAGATTTGGCGCAAGTAACCAAATCCTCACAAGACCAAACCATCGGCGACAGCCCTGCCGCCATCCTCTCCAACAAAACCGCATTGGACAGCAGCTACACGCTGAAAGAAGACGGTTCTGCCAACGGTATCGACTACGTTTTGGCTACGCCTAAGAAAAACAACGCCGGCTATCAATACATCCGCATCGGCTTCAAAGGCGACAACCTCGCCGCCATGCAGTTGAAAGACAGCTTCGGCAACCAAACCAGCATCAGCTTCAGCGGTTTGAACACCAAGCCTAACCTTTCCAGCGGTATGTTCAAATTCACTCCTCCTAAAGGCGTTGATGTCTTGAACAACTAAGCTTCTAATAAAACACAAAGGCCGTCTGAACAACAGACGGCCTTTTATTTAGTTCAATTCAACATCAAACACGCTGTTACTTTTGACCTTGAATGGCAGCGGCAATTTTTTCTGCGCCTTTTTTCGCCCAGTCTGCCTGCTTGGCTTCCACCATCACACGCACGACAGGCTCGGTACCGGAAGCACGCAAGACCACGCGGCCTTTGCCTTCGAGTTCTTTTTCCACTTCAGCCAAAGCCTCTTTGGAAGCATCCTGCCAGTTTTGGCCTTTTTTGATGCGGACGTTGATCATGGTTTGCGGATACGGCTGCCAATCGGCGCAAACGGTGGCAAGGTCTTGATTCAAGGTTTGCAATGCCGCCAAAACTTGCAGCGCAGAAATGATGCCGTCGCCGGTATTGTGTTTGTCCATGCACAAAATATGACCGCTGGCTTCGCCGCCAATCAGCCAACCGCGTTGGTGGAGCTGTTCCAACACATAGCGGTCGCCCACTTTGGCGCGGCAGAAATCAACGCCCTGCTCTTTCAAAGCAATTTCCATCGCCATATTGGTCATCACTGTACCCACCACGCCGCCGATTTCCACACCTTCGTGCGCGCGTGCTTTGGCAATCACATAAATCAGGCTGTCGCCGTCATACACTTTGCCATTGCGGTCAACCATCATCAAACGGTCGCCATCGCCATCCAAGGCAATGCCGTAATCGGCTTCATTTTGCAACACAGCCGCTTGCAAAGCTTTCGGATGGGTTGCACCACATTTCTCATTGATGTTGTAGCCGTTTGGCTCATCACCGATACTGACTACTTGCGCACCCAATTCGTGGAATACTTTAGGCGCAACTGCATAGCCTGCACCATTGGCGGTATCGACTACTAATTTCAGACCACGCAAGTCCAAATGGCTTGGGAAAGTGGATTTACAAAACTCGATATAGCGGTCATCCGCACCATTAATCCGGCGTGCACGGCCCAAACGGCTGGATGGCTGGGTTTTCATTTCTTCATCGATTTTGGCTTCGATTTCCAACTCGATTTCATCACTCAGCTTCACACCGCCTTCGGCAAAGAATTTAATGCCGTTGTCGGAATAAACGTTATGGGAAGCAGAAATCATCACACCGGCAGACAAACGCAAAGCGCGGGTCAGATACGCTACGCCCGGGGTCGGCAGAGGGCCGGTTTGAATAACATTGACACCTGCGGCAGTAAAGCCGGCAATCAGCGCGGCCTCCAGCATATAGCCTGAAATACGCGTGTCTTTACCGATTAAAACGGTCGGTTTAATTTCACCTTCGTGCTGTACCAAAACCTGACCTGCCGCATAACCCAATTTCAAGACAAAATCAGGATTGATAGGGAATTGACCGACTTCGCCGCGTACACCGTCAGTACCGAAATATTTTTTTGCCATGAGATAACTCCGTGATTGTTTTGTCGTATGTGAATATGGTTGAACCTCTTTAAAAGAATATTGTGTTTGAAGGCCGTCTGAATCTTTCAGACAAACCATAATCTACTACTTACGTATTATAGCAAGATCAGGCCTTCCTGCACGAAAAAAGCGCATCCTATGCAGAATGCGCTTTCTATTCGAGATTTAAAGTCAAATTTTAGAATTTAGCACCAGATTGATTAGCCATGTAATCAACTGCGGCTTTCACTTCATCGTCGCTCAGGCTGCCGTTACCGCCTTTGGCAGGCATGGCGTTAAAGCCTTCGATTGCATGTTTGTGCAGGGTGTCTTTACCTTGTTTGATACGAGGAGCCCAGTCTTCTTTTTTGCCTACATGAGGAATACCGGGAACCGCACCACCGTGACATGCTTGGCAGCTGGCTTCGTAAACTTTTTTACCGTCTGCACCGCCGGCAGCTGCGCCTTTGTCTTCAGCTTTGGCAGCATCTGCTTTAGGAGCATCGGCAGAAGCCGCAGCATCAGCCGCTGGAGCTGAAGCAGCTTCGCCGGAAGCAGCGGCATCGGCAGGAACCGCAGCATCAGGATCAGGGAAAGTACCGCCGGCTTTGTTGGCCATATAAGTAATCGCGCGTTTCAATTCTTGGTCGGTCAAATCAGCCGCACCACCTTTGGCAGGCATTGCGTTGAAACCGTTCAAAGCGTGTTGGAACAAGGTGTCAAAACCTTGGGCGATACGAGGAGCCCAATCGCCTTTGTTTTCAAATTTAGGCGCATTAGGAACAATGCTGTCCGCCGCGTGACATTGGATACAGATTTTGTTGAAAATCTGGTCGCCTTGACGTTCGCCGACAGGGATGCCGTCGCCCAGTTTGAGTTGGCCGACTGGCTGGATACGGGTTTGAGTCGCAGCTTCGGTTGTTTCGTTAACATCGCCGAATGAACCGCTTCCTGCCAATTTGATCAGGAAGAAAATCACTGCAATAACAATAACGATACCGCTCACAAGGGTGAACAATGCAGAGCCTTGGGCTTTGTGGTCGCGGAGTTGTTTCATTTGGTAGGCCTCGCCGTTAGGTTAGGTTGTGCTGTAAGTTATAGTTTATATGTTAAACGCAATTAACAATATTTTGCTGGATTATACTGAATTCGCAAAGGCTTTCCAATCCATCTTGAGAAAAAGATACGCAAAAATCCTCAAAAAGGCCGTCTGAAATCTATAAGCCTTTGTAGTTAATTGATTATTCCAGCCATGCAAAAAAGTGACCGCCAATGCCACTTTCAGACACTTTCAAGATAAACTTTGCCAATAGAGCCAATATGCGTTAACCTTACGGCTTCCGCACCCATAGCTCAGTTGGAAGAGTGTCAGTTTCCGAAGCTGGAGGTCACAGGTTCGATCCCTGTTGGGTGCGCCAATTATAAAGAGGCCGTCTGAAAGATGAAAATTTTTCAGACGGCCTTTTGATTTACTTCAAATAAAACTACATTCAATTTCAGATTGAACGGCTATTGCAACACTTTGGCAAATGCCTCGGCCACATAATCGATATTTGATGCATTCAACCCGGCCACACACATCCTGCCCGAATCAAGCAAATAAACGGCAAACTCGTCACGCAGGCGGTGCACCTGCTCTACGGTCAGGCCTGTATAGCTGAACATACCGCGCTGTTTGATGAAATAGCTGAAATCGCGATTGGGGATTTTGGCCGTCAAAACATCATAAAGTTTCTGACGCATGGCACGGATGCGGTCGCGCATGGCGTAAACCTCGTTTTCCCACAAAGCGCGCAAATCATCGCTGTTCATCACATCAGAAGCAATATATGCACCATGTGCGGCAGGGCTGGAATAAATGCGGCGGACGGTAAATTTCAACTGTCCGAACACCAGCTCTGCTTCTTCCTTATTGGGACACACTACGCTCAAACCGCCGACGCGCTCGCCGTACAGCGACAGATTTTTCGAGAAAGAGTTGCTGACAAACAAAGGCAGACCCATTTCTACGGCTTTACGGATTGCATAGGCATCGCCGTCCAAATCTTCTCCGAAACCTTGATAGGCAATATCCATAAACGGAATCAGCTTGTGCGTTTTGATGATGTTCAACACCTCATCCCATTGCGCTTGCGACATATCTACGCCGGTTGGGTTTTGACAGCATGGATGCAAAATCAAGACGCTGTTTTCCGGCAATGTTTTGAAAAACGCAGTCATTTCTTCAAATTTCACGCCGACGGTTTCAGGGTTGTAATAAGGATACGTCCCCACTTCAAAACCTGCGCCTTCAAAAATGCCTTTATGATTGTCCCAAGTCGGATCGCTGACATAGGCTTTTGCATCAGGGAACCACCGGTGCAAAAAGTCGGCACCAACTTTCAACGCCCCCGAGCCGCCTAAAGTCTGTACGGTCGCAACGCGCCCTTCTGCCAATGCCGGATTATCCTTGCCAAACAACAAACGCTGAACCGCGCTTCGATAAGTGTCCAAACCTTCCATCGGCAGATAAGGAGAGGGGCGCGGTACGGCCGCACGCTCTGCTTCTGCCCGGCGGACAGATTCCAAAACCGGCATTTTGCCTTCGTCATCAAAATAAATGCCTATGCTCAAATTGACTTTTTCAGGACGCTCGTCGCGCTTGAAGGTTTCAACCAAACTCAAAATCGGGTCGCCCGGATAATACTCGACATGACGGTACATGGTGCTTCCTTTGTTTTCAGACAGAATTGATGAAGATTGTGGCACTAAAAGTCCTTATTTGCAAAATCAGGCCGTCTGAAAAATTCAGACGGCCTGATTATTTTTAAACGCTACCAATCTACCCGTTTCAAATCATTTTGTGCCAATACATCCGCATGCTCGCTGCGGCTTTGATATTCCCTGTCCTGCAAAATGCGGCGGGCGACATAATTCAAATGTAGCTTGGCCGCTTCAGCAGCTTCTGCCGGTTTAGCCTGAGTAACGGCTTCAAAAATAGCGCGGTGCTGGGCAATCAATGTCGGGCGCGGGTCTTCGGTTTGATGGATATAGATAATGCCGCTGCGTGTTTGCTGATAAAGCATTTTGAGCAGACTGCTGGAAAGGTGGCTAAACAAGATATTGTGTGCGGCATCGGCAATGGTTTGATGGAAGCTGACATCTGCTTCGGCTTGATGCTCCAAATTTCCGCTTTCACAAGCCGTTTCAAACTTCTGCCTCCAAAAGTCAATGCGTTTCAAATCGGCGTCAGTCCGTCTTTCGGCAGCCAGCGCCGCCATACAGCCTTCAACATGACAGCTAAAATCGAATACGTCTGTTTCCCAATTGGTATGTTTGCCGAGCAACTCCTGCCAGCTTTGTAAAAAATCCTGTTGCGGCTTGACGGAAACATAATAGCCATCGCCCTGCCGCGCTTCCAAAACCTGCTTGGCAATCAAGATATTCAATGCCACCCTGACCGACGGACGCGATACACCGAATTCTTCCGCAAGCGTACGTTCGGGAGGCAATTTACTGCCTTCTTCATAAATGCCGGTAGCGATACGTTCTTCCAAAACGGATAAAACCTGATCGCTGATTTTTTGCGGACGAACCAATTTCGTCATGTTGTATTCCTGATGATTGAAGGACAGTTTTATTCAGACGGCCATAAATTGGATTGACCAATTGGCCGCCCATTCTAATCAATCCCCTATTTTTTCGTCAAGAAATGTTATCAAATCGCAACATCAATAGAAAATCATAAGCAAATGACGCTTTCTATACCAAATATCTTCTTGCTTTCAGTTAAATAATTAAATTAATGAAATTCCCAATAATCAAGTTTAAACCCATATTGGCATTTTTCATTAACCACTTAAAAAGAATCAGATTTTGTCATCACTGGTATAACCAAATCACGAACCAGCAAAACATGCAGATAATAATGATAAATATTGATATAAGTTAAAAACAGTATGTTTTAATTTTACTAAACTTTGTATATACTGCTTAAGTATTACTCGATATGACACTTAATGATAGAGAGGAACCACATGAAATACCCACCATTACTTATCTTGCCTATCGTCTTAGCCGTATCCCAAGCATGGGCAGATACTGACCCTGTACCTGAAGAAACAGTTACCCTTTCCCCTGTCACCGTTACCGGCACACAACAACAAAAAGCCAACCGCGTTACTTTCAACCCCAAAGCTGCTTTGCAACCCCTCCCTGCCGGCGACGGGGCAGACCTTTTGCAATCCGTGCCTAATATGAGCATCATCCGCAAAGGCGGTAGCTCGGGCGATCCGCTGTTCCGTGGCTTGGGCGGCTCGCGCCTCTCCGTCAATGCAGACGACCAGTTTATTTATGGCGGTTGCGGTATGCGCATGGACCCGCCGACTGCCTATATCCACCCAAATTCATTTGATCAAGTCGTGGTTACCAAAGGACCGCAAACCGTAACCCAAGGCATGGGCTTGGTCAGCGGCTCGGTGCAATTTATCCGTAAAGATCCTGATTTCACTGAAAAACCTTACAACATTAACGCCACTCTGACAGCAGGCAGCAACGACCGCCTTGACGGCTCGCTGGAAGCCGAGTTCGGCGGCAAATATGGCTACATCCGTACCAATATCTCCCATAACGAAGCCGACGATTATAAAGACGGCGACGGCAACCGCATTCATTCCAACTTCAAACGCGACAGCCAAATGTTGCAACTGGGTGTTACCCCGACAGAAAACACCACCATTGCCGGTACATACGAGCGCAGCAGGGCCAAGGTTGCCTACGCCGACCGCATGATGGACGGCAGCAAATTTGACCGTGATGCGTGGAATATCCGTTTTACCCAACGCAACCTTACCCCATGGTTCAGCGAGTTGGAACTGCGCTACGGTAAAAGCGAAATCGACCACGTGATGGACACATACAGCCTGCGTACCATCTACAATCCTGCCGGCAAGCAGATTAAAAATGCCAACAACCCCAAACGCAATACTGATACAGGCCGTCTGAAAGCCACTTTCGACTGGGACAAGCTCAACCTGCAAACCGGTTTGGACTATCTGGACGACGTCCACGTCGCACGCATGGAGCGTGGCGGCGACGGCTACAGCCACAAGCCTTACATGCCCAACCAAAGTTTCAAACAATGGGGTATTTTCACCGAAGCCGCTTGGCAGCAAACCGACAATCAACGCTGGGTAGCAGGTTTGCGCCATGACCAAGTCAAAGCGCATTACGATACCGCGCGCGTGACCGACCCCGTTTTGAAACATCAAAAATTCAATTTGAACTCAGGCTTCCTGCGTTGGGAAAGAAATACGGACAACGGCCTGAAATACTATGCCGGCTTCGGTATTGCCGAACGCGCACCTGACTACTGGGAACGCCTGCGCTCTGAAAACAAAGCCATCCGCGCAGAGCAAAACCGCCAAATCGATGCAGGTGTAATCTGGAAACGTCCTAATCTCCACGCGTCTGTGTCCGTATTCGGCAGCGACATCAAAGACTTCATCATGATGGAGCGCCAAGGCATGAATTTCGGCGTGCGCAACATCAACGCTTCACGCTTTGGCGGCGAAGCCGAAGTCAAATGGACATTTGCGCCTAACTGGGAAGTCGGCACCAGCCTCGCCTACACCCACGGCAAAAACCGTACCGACGGCAAACCTTTGGCACAAACGCCGCCACTCGAGTGGAACAACACCCTCGCCTTTGACAACGGCAAATTCAGCGCGGGCGCATTATGGCGCGTCGTGGCCAAACAAAACCGTTACAGCAAAGGCCAAGGCAATATCGTCGGCCAAGACATCGGCGCTTCTTCGGGCTTTGGCGTACTCTCGCTCAACGCCGGTTGGAAATTCAGCAAATACGCCACATTGCAAGGCGGCGTGGACAACGTGTTCAACAAAACCTATGCTGAATTCGTCAGCCGCGGCGGCGACCCGTCTGCCGGTACACAAACCATGCGCGTGAACGAACCCGGCCGTACTGCATGGCTGAGACTGCAAGCGAAGTTCTAATCAGCCTCGCGCATATATAAAAAGGCCGTCTGAAAAATTTTCAGACGGCCTTAATATTTTTAATGATGTTTTTAAACAAACAGTCCGGCGAAACAATGCAACGCCGGACTGTTTGCTCTCTATCGGATTAAATCAAACCCAAAGAGTTGATGAACACCACAATAATCGCAATCGGCGCAAGATAGCGAAGCACACCCAGCCACAGGTAAAGCAACTGTTTCGGAATGGTACTGCCCATGCCCGCATCGCGCAGGACGGACTGTTTGTCCTGAACCCATGACGTAAACACGGCAACGCTCAATGCGCCAATCGGCATGATAACGGCGGAAATAATGAAGTCCCACAAGTCAAAAATGGTTTTGCCGAAAATTTTAAACTCGCTCCAAACGCCAAATGACAGCGCCGAAGGAATACCGACTATGAAAATCGCAATACCGGTTACCCAAGCGTGACTGCTGCGCTTTTTCTCGTCTTGACGGATGGTTGCTGCGATAACGGTTTCCAGCATGGAAAATGCGGAAGTCAGTGTCGCAAAGACAACCAACAGCATAAACACGGCAAACAAATATGTACCCATCGGCATTTTCATGAAGACCGCAGGCAACACAACAAAAATCAAACCAGGGCCTTGACCGGGTTCAAAGCCGAAGGCAAATACCGCAGGAAAAATCACCAAACCGGCCAGCAGGGAAACAAACAGGTTCATCCACATAATCATATGGCCGGAGCGGAACATATCCTGATCCTTACCCAAATACGAAGCATAGGTAATCATCGCGGACACGCCGATACTCAATGCAAAAAATGCCTGCCCCAAAGCAGTCAGCATCGTGCCGGGCTTCAAATACGACCAATCCGGTTTCAACAAAAATGCCACGCCCTCCATTGCGCCGGGCAAAGTCAGCGAACGGATAGCCAGTGCGATAAAGAGGATAAACAAACCCGGCATCAACACGCGGTTTGCCTTTTCAATGCCGTCTGAAACACCGCCTTTGACCACCCAAATGGTAATCAGCATGAACAAACCTTGGTAAAACAGCGAGCCAAACGGTGAAGAAATCGTATTTTCAAACAGGGCCTTAAAGTCTGCGCCAACGTGAATTTCGCCGGTAAAACTGTGTACCACATAGTTTAATACCCAGCCGCCGACCACGCTGTAAAACGACAGCAAGATAAAACAAGCGGCCACGCCCATGCGGCCAACCCACGGCCACTGCGAACCGGGGCGCAATCCTTTGAAGGAGTCGATGGCGTTTTTACCGCCCGTGCGGCCGATGTAAAACTCGGCCAATTGAACCGGCAAGGCTACCAAAATCGTAAAAATCAAAAACAAAAGAAAAAATACAGCGCCACCGTTTGTACCGGCCGTATAAGGGAATTTCCAAATTGCACCCAAACCGATGGCCGAGCCTGCCGCAGCAAGCACAAAGCCGATTTTGGATGACCAAGACGAATGGTTGCTCATGATGTAATATTAAGAAACGTGAAGATGCCGAATTGTAACAGGGTGAAGTCAAGCCGTGAGTGGCTGACGGACAGCCGATAAGCAATTCGCACGGATGGTGCGTACTTACCAAGCAAATTAGCATGAATTTTTGATAATTAAACTTCTAATAGCACAAATTTTATTTTTATATTCTAAATTTGACGGTTTATTTTAAAAATAAGCATATAAAAGGCCGTCTGAAACCTTGTTTTTAAGGTTTCAGACGGCCTTTATCCTTAAGCCGCTTTATTTTTTCATGGCATCGGTCAAAACTTTGACATTGTAGCGGTACATACCGATGTAGCTGTTAGCCGGTGCGCCACCCAATGCATCTGAATACAAACGTCCGCTGACATTGACGCCGGTTTCTTTGGCAATACGGTCAATCATACGCGTGTCTTTGATGTTTTCAGTAAAGACGGCCTTAATGCCCTCGCGTTTGATTTGGCGGATGATGGAAGCCACTTGTTTGGCAGACGGCTCGGCCTCACTGCTCACGCCTTGTGGGGCGATAAATTCAATATTGTAGCGTTTACCCATGTAAGAGAACGCATCGTGTCCGGTCAAGACTTTACGCTTGGCGGCAGGCACGGCATTAAAGGCAGCCTGCGCATCGCTGTGCAATTTCTTCAGCTGCATTTGATAGTTGCCCAAACGTTGCTGATAGTAGGTTTTGCCTTCAGGGTCGGCTTGAATCAAAGCATTGGCAACGTTTTGCGCATAAGTGCCCATCAGGACGGGGTCGGTCCAAACGTGCGGGTCAAACTCGCCGTGATCGTGATGATGGCCTTCGTGATCATGGTCATGATGATGGCCGCCCTCTTCTGCTTTCAAAGCCTGAATGCCTTTGGTCGCTTCGGCAAAAGGAACTTTGCTCTGTTTGACTGCGCGCTGTACGTCAGCAGCTTCCAAGCCCAAGCCGTTGAGCAATACCAATTTGGCACTGCGGATTTTTTTGATGTCGCCACTGGTCATGTGGTAGGCATGGCTGTCTTGGTTGGGGCCCACCAAGCTTTGAACGGCCACACGGTCGCCACCAACCTGTTTGGCCACGTCGCCCAAAATGCTGAAGCTGGTGACAACAGGCAGCGGAGCGGCATAAGCTGCACCGGTCAATAATGCGGCAACGATGCCGAGTTTCCAATGTTTCATATTCTCTCCAGTGATATAACGTAACATTAACATCATCATAAAACAGACCGCCTGATTATTCAAGCGGCCGTCTGAAAAATCATGCCGTGCGGTGTTTCTTGCGGCGCAGCCATTTTGCCAAAATGCCGCCTTCCCAACCGAACACGACGGAAATCAGGTAAAGCGTGCCGCAGCATAAAATAATCGCAGGGCCGGACGGGATTTCGATATGGTAGGAAAACAACAGCCCTGCCAAGCCGCAAAGCAAAGCCAATGCGACAGACAAAATCATCAGCCAACCCATGCTTCTCGCCCACAGTCTGGCAGTAATCGCCGGCAACATCATCAAGCCTACCGACATCAGCGTACCCAATGCCTGAAAACCGGCAACCAGATTCATCACGACCAGCACCAAAAACAGCACATGCCAAAAGCCGCCCTTACCGCCTACAGCCTTGAGGAACAAAGGGTCTATGCTTTCCAACACCAGCGGGCGGAACATCACCGCCATCAGCAAAATAGTAACACTCGCGGAAACGGCAATCAGCTGCAAAGCCGGAATATCCACCGCCAACACCGAGCCAAACAGCAAATGCAGCAAATCGACGCTGCTGCCGTTTTTGCTGACCAAAACCACGCCGATGGCAAGGCTGCTCAAATAAAATGCGGCAAAGTTCGCGTCTTCTTTCAATGAAGTAAACCGGCTGACCAAACCGGCCAACAAAGCCATCAGCAAACCGGCCGCAAAACCGCCGACGCTCATCGCAGGCAAACTCAAGCCGGCAAACATATAGCCAATGGCCGCACCGGGCAAAACCGCATGGCTCAAGGCGTCGCCCACCAAACTCATGCGGCGCATCACCAAAAACACACCAACAGGCGCCGCGCTCAATGCCAGGCAGAAAATCGATGCCAAGGCATAGCGCATAAAGTCAAATTCGACGAACGGCGCGACGACCAAATCATATAAATCCATGTTTTATCGCTTTTTTATTAATCTCTGAAAGCCTTAGGCCGTCTGAAAAATACTAACTTTCAGACGGCCTTGTCCATTAAACCGCGCACCAATCGGCCGCTTCCTGTTTCTGCATCATTCGGTTGGCCTGTGCCAAAAATTCATCGGTCAACACATTTTCCGTCGCACCGGCAGTCACTTTTTCACGCGCCAAAAGCAGCGTGTTGGCAAAATATGCCCTCACCTGCTCGTAATCATGCAACACGGCAATCACAGCCTGACCGTCCTGATGGCATTGGCGCAAAACTTCCAACAGCGCATAAGTCGTCCGTGCATCCACCGCATTAAATGGTTCGTCCAGCAGCAAAAATTTGGCATCCTGCACCAGCATCCGCGCGAATAATACGCGTTGGAACTGACCATTGGACAAGTGCGCGATTTGGCGCGTGGCAAAATCCTGCATTTCCACGCGTTCCAAAGCCGCCATCACGCGCTTTTTCTGAGCCGCGTTCACGCGTCCAAAAAATCCGATTTCATACCACAGCCCCATCGCCGCCAGTTCAAACACCGTCATCGGCTGGCTGCGGTCAATATCCGACTGCTGAGGCAGATAGGCAATATCCTTGCGCGCCATATTTTCATAGCGCACGCTGCCCGTGTCCGTCTTCTGCAAGCCCATAATAGCTTTGAGAAAAGTCGATTTACCCGCGCCGTTCGGCCCGAAAATCGTCCACATCTTGCCATCTTCAAACACCATATCGACATGGTGCACCACCGGCCTGCGTTGATAGCTGACCGTCAGATTTTCCACCACAATACTCATGGCGATACCGCCCAAAAATATACAGCCCACAACGCCGCCAATGCGACAAGCGCAATCAGCAGCCTTTGCAGCAATCCGGTCAACAATACAGAATTCATAAGCCTAAAACCGCCTTTGCCCGAATACGGACTACAGGCCGTCTGAAAGAAAATTAAAACATTAAAATGATACTGTATAACGTTAACCCTGTAAATTTCTTTCGTTTTCAGACGGCATCGGGCAAAAGGCCGAATATCGGTTACAATCCGTTTTTTATTTGATGATTGCCCTATGTCTATTCCACTCTTAAACGAAAAACTCAATACCGAAACCGCCCGCATTTCATGGGAAGAGCTGCAACCCCACTTCGCACGCGGTGCCGCCGTCTATGTTGCGCCCGATTTGGATTTGATTGCCGTCGCCCGCCATGTTGCCGAAGATGAAGCCGCGCCATTGAAACATTGGATGGAACAAGGCAAATTCGGTGCCGTCAGTGATGATATGGCGCGCACATTTTTAGCGGATCAGCAGGAAATGTGGGCGGTTGTCGTGGCGCCGTGGGTATTGGTACAGCCTTGCAAAGACTGATAAGGCCGTCTGAAAAAAAACCGGAACATGCGAAATGTTCCGGTTTTTTTCAGACGGCCTATTGCAACGTAAAGCCTGCTTTGAATTCAAGCTTCGGCACCCCGATAACGAAACGTTTGCCGATGCTGTCTTCAAATTCATAAGCGCCTTCGATGCTGCCCCAAGGCGTGCTGATTTGCGAACCGCTGTGGTACTCATAGGCTTCGCCCGGGTACAAAACAGGTTGCTCTTCAATCAGGCCGGCATGACCGACCTGCTCTGTCTCACCGTGTCCGTCGGTGATTTCCCAAAAACGCTGACGCAAAGTAATGATTTCATCACTGCGGTTGCAGATGGTAATCAGATAATTGAAGGCATAGCGGTCGCGATAGACGTCGCTCTGACCGGCCATATAACGCGGCTCCACGTTAATCTCGATTTCATTCATAATTGTTTACCCCGTATGGTATTTATTTTATTTCAATCCGGATAATTCCGGCGTGTCCGCCCTATTTTTGCAAAGGGTCGAAACACTTAAAACGCATCACGCAATCCAATAAAACAGGCCTAAGACCATCAAGGTCATCACAGCCGCAATCAAATCATCAAGCATAATGCCTAAACCTCCATGAATCCGCCGGTCAAACCATTTAATCGGCCATGGTTTCAACGCATCAAACAAGCGGAAAATAATAAAAGCCGCCAGCCACCAGCTCCATTTAAACGGAATCAGTGACAGCACCAGCAGCATCGCGACAATTTCATCCCAGACGATACCGCCGTAATCCTGAATACCCAGTTCCCTCTCGGTATAACCGCAAATACGGATACCCCAGAAGAACAAGGCGATACACAATAAAAGCAATATCCAGCCGTCTATGCCCAACAGGCACAATACAAAAGCCAGAGGTAATGCTGCCAGCGTTCCGGCCGTACCCGGCGCAACCGGCGACAAGCCGCTGCCGAAACCGAATCCTAAAAAACACAATGGTTTTTGCAACAGCCAAGAAAAAGTAGGTTTACGTTCAGCCAAAATGATCAAATCCTAAAGAAGTCAGTTCCAATACGCCGCCTTCGGCATCCAAAATATTCAGACGGCCTGAGTCAGTCATTTTACCAATTCGGGCGACCGGTACGCCACTTTGTTCCGCTGCCTGATAAACGCGTTTCCTGTCTTCTGGAGCGGCAGTAAAAATCAGTTCGTAGTCATCGCCGCCGGCCAATACTACCGACAACCATTGCTCGCGCGACAACACATTTTTCAATTCAGGCAACGACGGCATACAATCGGCAAATATTTCCGCCCCGACAGCAGAGGCTTTCAAAATATGCCCCACATCTTGAGCCAGGCCGTCTGAAACATCTTGCGCGGCATGGGCAAACGGCAACAATGCCTGACCCAATGAAACGCGCGGTTCCGGACGGAGCAATTTATCATCGCAAACCGCCATGATTTCAGACGGCAATTGATAATGCCCCAGATGTTTGTTCAAAGCAGCGGCAGCCAAACCCAACCGACCCGACACCCAAATATCGTCGCCGACTTCGGCCGCATCACGCCGCAGGGCACACCCTGTCGGAACTTCACCTACTATCGTTACATTAAAGACCAAATCGCCTTTGGTGGTATCGCCACCAATCAACACCGTATCAAAACGCGCGGCCAAAGCAAAAAAGCTATCGCAAAAACGTTTGAGCCAGTCTTGATTCAATTCAGGCAAGGCAGCACTGAGCAACACCCAACGCGGCTTGGCACCCATAGCGGCCATATCGGATAAATTTACTGCAAGCATTTTCCATGCCAAATCTTCAGGCAAAACATCTTCAAAAAAATGTCTGCCTTTGACCAACATATCAGCGCTAAAACATAAATCAAATCCGTTACTTGGGCGAATAATAGCGGCATCGTCCCCTATGCCCAAAATCAGACCTTCCGATTTTTGTCGCTGCAAATATTGTCTGATAAAGTCAAATTCCGTCATATTTATCCAATATAACTATAACTTAGATTACTATATCTAATTTTGTACCAGCCTAATGTTTGCCTGCTAACACGTCAAACATCAAACTTCAACATTATTTAGATATAAAACTCAATAAGTTAAAGGCCGTCTGAAAATATAAATTTCAGACGGCCTCATGTTTTCAAACCACTCTGAGCAGGTATATTTACAGATAGACGATTTCGCCTGTCCGCCCCCTGCTCTCTTGACTTGCCCACCAAATAAATTGCGGCAGGACATCTTCGTAGTTTTTACGTTCGCTTTTCGATTCGCCCGGATGCGATTTAATACGTTGCGGCGAATTGATGGCGCCCGGCACCAAAACATTGGCACGCAGGTTGTCAAAACGTTCCCACTCATCCGCAGCCACTTTACACAAATAATTGAGCGCGGCTTTGGAGGCACCGAAACCGCCCCAATAGGCTTGCGGTTTCTCGCCGTGGCTTTCGCCGACAAAAATCACAGAAGCGTCTTCGGATTGCTTCAACAATGGGAACAGCGCACGGGTCAAGCCCATAGGCGCAACGGTATTGATGCGGTATTGGTTGACCCATTCCGATACGGTTTGGAAATCCAATGGCGACAAGGCATAGAAATAGCTGGCACAATGCACCACGCCATCCAATTTTCCGCCGGTTGCTTCATCAATAGTTTCCGCGAATTGCTTAAACTCTTTCTCCTCCGCGCTCATCAAATCAAAGCAGATGGCAAACGGCTCGGGGCTGCCCGCAGCCACAATGGCATCATATACTTTTTCCAAACGCTTTTGATGACGCGCCACCAAAATGACAGTCGCTCCGGCAGCCGCATAGGCTTTGGCAACTTGCTCGCCCAAGCCTTGGGATGCACCGGTAATCAAGATGGTTTTGTTCGCTAATGTCGTCATGCCTTTTCCTTGAACTTTATGGTTTCGGATATTGTATCGGCTTGGTAAGTTTTGTAAAGTCAAAAAGGCCGTCTGAACATTCAGACGGCCTCAGTTTATTCAACCTGCAAATCCAGCATAAGCTTTTCAGCCGCTGCAAAGCCAGACTGAACCGCAGCCTCCAATGTTGCCGGATAGCGCGGATGGAGGTAGTCGCCGGCCGGATAAATACGGCGATGGTGCAACCATGAGAAATCAGGTTGTACAAAATCAACCGTTGCCGCCGTAGTCGCGCGTTTTTCCGTAATAATGCGTACGGCTTCGGGCTTATCCAAATACGGACAAACCCGCTTAATGTCCGCATGAATTTTCTCGGCCAAATCTTTATCCTTCCAAGCCTCGGTGCAATCGGAAACGCTGATGACAACCGCAACTTCATTATCCGGCAAACCCAACGCCCCCCGATGCAGCGCCCATTGCGCCGCACCATCGGCAAACCCGGTTAAAGGTGCAGGCAGTTTGACTGCTTGGGCATAACGCAAATAAACCGTGCTAATCGCATGATAGTGCAACGATTGATAGGCCGTCTGAATATAGTCAGGCGTATCTTCAGGCAGAAGTACGTCAACATGATATGGCGCAACAGCCAAAATCACCGCATCAAATACTTCACCATTGATTTCAATTCGGCCATCAATATGATGGTTTAAATGGGAAACACGAGTTTCAAGATATATCTTTGCACCATGTTTGTGTAGAAAATCCAAAGCCGGCTCGGCTACGATCCGCCCTAAATCCTGCTTAGGCAAAAGATAATCGCTGTTCTCCTTTTCAGACCACACGCCATCATTCAATACATTACATAAAGTGCGCAACGATGCCTGTTCTAACGGCGTATTTAAAGCACCCCAAACCAAAGGTTGCCAAAATTGGCCAAGCAGGCTGCGGGGAACATTTCGTGTTCTCAACCACTTTGCAACCGTCAAATCGGTTTTATGATGAGCTGCCCAACGTCGCAATGCCGACATATCCGACAGAAATTTGATTTTCAATGAAAAAGAAAGATTTTTAGCACGCAGGATGCCGACAAGCAAATGCCAAGGTGCAGGCAGAGAGGCCGTCTGAAACTGTAATCCTTCATGGATGTACCATCGCAAAGGCTGGCGTAAAAAGGCTGATTCAGGTTGAACGCCAATATGTTGCATCAAAGTTTGAACACCATGATACGCACCCAACAAGATATGCTGCCCATTATCCAAAAAGCTGAATCCATCATCTTTTCCGGACAAGGGACGCGCCCTACCGCCAGCCTGTCTCCCGGCCTCAAACAAAGAAATATCGGCTCGATGAATCAGGGAAACCGCCGCAGACAAACCTGCCCAACCGGCACCAATCACAGCAATTTTTGGACGCTTAGTATTCATGGTTTAAATCCAAACAGCCAAGTTTTCAAAGCAATACGTTTTTTACGGGGAGAAGGAATCGCAATTTTATAAGTCAAAACATTTTGCGCACCATCACGGTCGATTTCATTCAACAACGCATAATAAATAGCCGCCATAATCAGGCCGACTTTTTGCGATTTCTTATCCTCAGCCGGCAAAAGCAACATCGCTTCACGATAAGTTTCACGCGCCCTATTTACCTGAAATTGCATCAATTTTGCAAAATTGTCTGCCGGTTTGCACTGCATAATTACGTTGGCAGGCACGTCAAACTTCTGCATTTCCTCTATCGGTAGATAAATTCTTCCCTGCCGCGCATCTTCGCCCACATCGCGAATAATGTTCGTCAACTGCAAAGCCAAGCCCATTTTGTCCGCATATTCCAAAGTTTTCGGATTGGAAAAACCTAAAATCCGCGCAATAAGACAACCCACCACCCCGGCAACACGGTAGCAATACAGCTTTAATTCATCAAAACCACCATAACGAGCCTGCTCCAAATCCATCTGCATACCATCAATCAAAGCTTCAAATTCATTCTTCGGCAAGTCAAAATTTACCCGAATATCTTTTAAAGCTTGATGAACGGGATGCTCAGGCATCTCATTATTAAATACTTTCTCCAAATCACTGCGCCACCAATTTAACGTTATCTGAGCTACATTTGGATCGGTACAGCCATCAACCACATCATCTAGTTCGCGACAAAAAGCGTATAAAACAGTGATCGCATTCCGTTTTTCTACCGATAAAAAACGAAAGCCGGATAAAAAACTGGAATGGCTTTCTGCAGCCTTTTGATGACAATAATCCAAAGCAAGCACTGTGTATCCTAAAAATATCGTTATAAATAATTAACAGGGATTTTATCTGTATTTAAAAAAGTACGCCAATATCAAAAACTAATCTTACAACAAGGCCGTCTGAAAACTAATCTTAAGTATCTTTCAGACGGCCTAGCCAATATCGAAGCCACCAACATCACCACCAACAGCTGTATCAAAGA
>NZ_KV821637.1:0-370 GCF_001815685.1 Neisseria sp. HMSC056A03 | reverse complement strand
ATTTACCGCCTTTATTGGCGGTTTTCTTTTTCCGTTCTCGCTAATTCGCAGGCGTTCGCCTAAGTGCTTTTTAAATAGCAAAACTAAATTCTCTTTTAAATCAACATATAGCAAAAATATAGCAAAATTTCTTAGCATTGCTATTTACATTCTATTTAGCTTTGCTATAATACACACATCGAAGCAAAACACAGTTCTTTAACAAATTGAAAGCGTAGTAACCGCCCTTCAGGTAGGCGCAAGCCGATAGTAAGACATCGCAAGATGGGGGAAATCGAACAAACGGTTACAGGCGAAAGGTGGCCTAAAAGATAACAGCCTAGCGAGATACAGCCCCTTTCAAAGGTGGCTTATTTAAGCGGCTGGAAAC
>NZ_KV821636.1:0-6787 GCF_001815685.1 Neisseria sp. HMSC056A03 | reverse complement strand
GGGGATGTCCAACTTTTGGGGTGCAGTTCACATTTAAACCCTGTTTTCAGACGGCCTTTTTATCCCAATCTATCTAAAAAATGCTAAGATTGTTGCCTGAATTTATCCGGCTGAAACATCATGAACCCATTATTGAACCATCTCAAACCCTATCCTTTCGCCCGCCTGTGTGAAGCTATGCAAGGCATTGATGCACCCGAGGGTGTAACGCCCATTCATCTGCAAATCGGCGAGCCAAAACATCCGACACCCAAAGTCATCACCGATGCGCTGACCGCCTCCCTGCACGAACTGGAAAAATATCCGCTGACCGCAGGCCTGCCCGAACTGCGCCAAGCTTGCGCAGAATGGGTTGCCCGCCGTTATGATGGTTTGAGCCTCAATCCCGACAATGAAATCCTGCCCGTATTGGGCAGCCGGGAAGCTTTGTTCTCTTTTATCCAAACCGTTTTAAATCCGGCTTCAGACGGCCCCAAACCAGTCGTTATCAGCCCCAATCCTTTCTATCAAATTTACGAAGGCGCGACTATTTTGGGCGGCGGCAAAATCCATTTTGCCAACTGTCCTGCGCCCAGCTTCAACCCCGATTGGAGTAGCCTGACCGAAGACGTATGGCAGCGCACCAAAGTCCTGATCGTCTGCTCGCCAAACAACCCGAGCGGCAGCGTCCTGCAATTAGAAGACTGGAAAGAAATCTTTGATTTGCAAGACAAATACGGCTTCGTTATTGCCTCTGACGAATGCTATTCCGAAATCTATTTTGACGGTAACAAACCAATCGGCGGCCTGCAGGCTGCGGCGCAATTAGGACGCGGCACGCGCAACATTATTATGTTCACCAGCCTGTCCAAACGCTCCAATGTCCCCGGTTTGCGTTCCGGCTTTGTCGCAGGCGATGCCGAATTGCTCAAAAACTTCCTGCTCTACCGCACCTACCACGGCAGCGCGATGAGCATTCCCGTCCAACGCGCCAGCATTGCCGCTTGGAATGATGAAGAACACGTCATTGACAACCGCCGCCTCTACCAAGAAAAATTCGACCGCGTCATCCCTATTTTGCAACAAGCATTCGATGTCAAACTGCCTGACGCGTCGTTCTACATTTGGCTGAAAGTTCCCGATGGCGACGACTTGGCATTTACGCGCAACCTGTGGCAGAAAGCCGCTATCCAAGTGTTGCCCGGCCGTTTCCTCGCCCGCGATACCGAACAAGGCAATCCGGGCGAAGGCTACGTCCGCATTGCTTTGGTTGCCGATGTGGAAAGCTGCGTTAAAGCGGCTGAAACCATGGTTGCTTTATACCGCCGATAAAACAAAGATAGTGTATTGCACAGTCAAATATCTTTACATTTCTTGACGTTGTAAGAATACGCACCCCGATTTATTCGGGATGTTTGTTTTGTTTTGAATGGATTTAATGTTTTGATTTATGCTTTATTTTCAATAAATTGAAAATCGCCGGCGAAAGCCAGGTTTAATTTTTTATTTATATCTTTCCACTTGGAAATCTTGGCCGTTCTTCAAAAGTGTGAACGCGATTACCGCCAGTTTGCGCATGATGGCGATTAATATCAGCTTGATATGCTTCCCCTTGTTTTTCAGACGGCCTACAAATTCAGGAAAGGCATTACAACGATATGCGACAACGGCAGGCATATAAAGGCTTTTCCGTATTTCCGAACTTCCTATTTTTGATATTCTGCTTTTGCCGTTTACGCTTGTTCCCGATTGATAATCTCTAGGGTCTAATCCTAGATAAGCCGTGAACTGTTTTGCATTTTTAAATTCATGTCTTTTATAAGTTGATAACAATACGGCCGTTGCTTGCTCGCCTATGCCTGTTATTGTTTTCAGCCTTTTGCGGAGGTTGTTGTAAATTGGATTATCTTTGTAGAACTGGAGTAATTGTTTTTTAACTGTCTGTATTTGTGCTGTCAAGTTTGAAATAGTTGTTCGAATATGGGATTTGATGTAGTCCGGTGCTTCGTGTTGTTTTGCTTTTTCTGTTGCGCGTTGCTGTTTCAGATAGTCTAAATATCGGGCTATTTCTTGTAATTGCTTCTGTTCTTTTGCCGGCGGTTGCCATGCCTTTAATTTGTGCTTTCGGTCTTGGCAATATTGCGCTATCAACTTTGCGTCTTGTATGTCTGTTTTTGATCGTTGTAGTTCTGCTATCGCATAGCCTTTTATCTTTCTTGGATTTTCAACTGTGATTATGTAGCGGTGGTATAGGTATTCGGCCAAAGCTTCATAATATGTGCCTGTTGCTTCGCACACGCAATGGAGCTTATCAGTTACTTTATGACTTTGTAGCCACTTTGTTAATTGTTCAAAACCTCCTTCGTTATTCTGAAACTTCTTCTGATGATTTTGGCCGTCTGCAATCAAACAGCAATCTATTGTGAGCTTTGAAACGTCTATTCCTAAGTACATGGTTTTACCTTATTAATTCGGGCTTTTTGCCCTAGATAGTGTTCAAACTTAAGATGTACAAAAGCCCACGCTTCAATCTTTGTTACAAGCTTACGCTTTGGCCGTACTTTCGAAGTCGTGGGCTTTACTTGGTGTTTCGTCAAACGCCAAGCCCTCAATGGGCTTATTTACTCATTCAGGGCTTGAAGCTCATCGTAAGCTTGCCTTCGGCGACATTCGCCATGTGGCAGGGGTTGGCGCAAAAAACCGCACCAACCCTTCTTTAAAGCGTTTTTGGGTGAGCTAGCGTCAAGGGGTATCCAAAAAGATTTATAAAGACGATAAAACTGTCTTTACAAATCTTTCTGGACGTCCTCCCCCTGACTTGATTAACGGTTGTTTTATTGGTTTAAATTTAATACTGATCTCCATCTTCAGACAACATCAAATCGTCTGCCGTGATTTGGTCGCAGACTTTTTTCAGACTATTCAGCCATTCTTCGGTAACTTCGGGGCGGTTGTTGTCTAAAAAGATAAAGTCCGACAGCCAAAGCCCGATATTCGAGCGGTAGGCGAGACGGCCTGTATTGCTATCTTCGACCATATCGCCGTTAACAGGCTTCGCCGGTATTGTTCCCGTGTATCTGTGATCTAGTGATTTCCGCGCAAGAAAGCGCGGATAACGGGTGTGAACGACAAATTCGTCATTTTCTGCACGGGCTTCACCATGGATAACAGGCGGATACTTGTTAAAAATATTGTTTTTGCTCATTTACTTACCTTTTTATAATAAAGGCCGCTTTTGCGGCCTTTACTTAGCGTTTAATTTCAAAATATTCTTTCTCTTCGTCCCACCTCTCATGGTGAGATACTCTAACAAAGTTTCCGGTGTTATTGATTCTGATCAAGAAGTTTTCCACGCTTTCCTTTTTCCAGAAGCCATTTAATATATAGGTTTCACCTATAGTCTTAAAAGGTTTTCCCTCTGCTTTTCGGGCTTCGTCAATGTAGAATGTTTTAATCATTGTCTTTTTCATGATAATTTCCTTTCGGTATTTTTCCTTGATTCCGTCAAGGTGTCGGTGACAAACCTTATTGTCTGTCCATGTGTGTATATTACCGCTATTTTAGCGGTAATGCAATATTTATTTTGTTAGTTTTTGTAAAAGCTCAAACCATTTTTTTAACGGCATGTCTGTATGGCTTTTGAGATTTATATCGGCCTCCCAGCGTTGAAATCCTGATATTTTTACATCTAATAAATCGGCCGTTTCTTGCTGTGTCAAACCGTATTTTTGGCGTAATCCCTTAAGGTTATATGGGGTATATCCAAACTCCATATTGTTAATCATGATTGTTGCTCCATTAAAAAGCTGACATTTTGCATGCCAGCCGTTACGTGTTATTGCGCGTTATAAGGGGATTTATACAATCTTAAATCAAATGCCGCCTGCTCCTCTAGGTTTGCGGGGCGACTAAAATTAAAATCATCGGGGTTTTCGATTTTGTCCATCAGCTCAGCTACTTTTGAACTGTCGGTTGGAAATTCGCGTCGTTGTACAATTAGCCCGATTGCCTGCATTGGATTGTGTATTGCGTATCTTTCTACATTAGATGGTATTTTTGCCTTCTCTCCATAAATGACAATCAGCAAATCTGCCACAATTTCAAGGGATTTAATTCGTTTAACCTTATCGGTTGGTTCGGTATCTCCTATTAGATGGGTAGGTATGTATTCTAATACCTCCGGCGGTGCTACTATGGCCGCACCTGTTGATGTAGCTAAATTGGCTAAAATCTTTGTCACTTCTGTTGCGGCCGCAAGTGGAGTTAACCCACACTTCACTCCACGCTTAGTTGCTTTGTCTGAAAACAGGTCATAAATATAGCCTTCGCCGCATTTTTCGATGATTAATGTTGCTTTCATTTTTTTGCTCCTATTTGTTTGCCGACACTGCCCGTCGGTATGGGCTGCCACCCCAAAGGGTGGCGGATTAATCAATAAAAAGAATCTTGCAGGACTAAATCATTGCTGCCGTCCCAGTCGCTGATCGCAATGCAGCGACCGTCTTTCGGTGTGTGAAATGTATTAGGATAATAAAAGTGGATTTTTTTGATTCCCCAGCCGTCTTTATATTTGACAGCTTTAAATTCGGGTTGGCTATATTCTCCATGAGCAAGGTAATAAGTGCCTTTGGGATAAAAGTTGCCGTTTGACATTTCTTCCAAATATTTGATATTTCTCAAAAATTCAACGGCTTCTTTTTTTGTATTGAATACTAAGTTTGACATTTTTTAATCCTTTACTTGGTTAATAAGTCCGAACCTCGCCCCGATTCGGTGGGGTAGAAGACCTTGTTGTCTGTCCATATGTGTATATTACCGCTATTTTAGCGGTGTTGCAATAAATATAATGTTAAATTTTGTAAATGTAATCTAAATTTCAGAAAACCTTTACTTCATTCAGTACCGACAACCCCACCGCGTTGTGCAAACTGTTTCCCTGCTTCAACGTAGCCGTCATACATGAGATTTTGGGGACTTTTCCCACCCATCGTAAGGACTTGCCCTTTTTCAGGCTCATAGGCGGTCTGTTGTGCGGTCTGTTGCTGTTGTGCTACCTGTTGTTCGTCCTTGTATGGGTTGAACGGCAATCCGTTTTTGACATAGTCTTTACACATTGCCTTAGTGATTTCTTTCAGCGGTGTACCTTGAGAAGAATAACAGGTACATCCGCTTTTGCCGCCATCGATGCAGCCGACAGGGTACTCAAATGTTTTGACTTGACGGACGCCATTATAGATAGGTTTACTTTCGGGCTTTTCGGCAAGAACTGGCACAAAGTCTTCGGGTTTGAGGTTTTGCCCCTGAATTCCGCTTTGCGGCATCATTTCTTTTTGGCTTTCAGGGTCAAGCGGATTTTTAAAACCTGTATCTTCTTTTTTTTCTTCGGACTGTGCCGTTATTCCTGCTTTTTCTTTATAGCCCTGATACATCTTATAGCCCATAAATCCGACCAAACCTAAGATACACGGCAGGATAAACAACATGGCGATGATGACGTAATACCATCTTGATTTAACGTGCGAATGCGCGGTATGCACTTCGGCGGATTTGTAGTATTCAAAAACCTCTTGTCTGATTTTATGCGAACTTGACAAGGCGTTTCTTGCCTGTTGTGTCGGATTTAAGGCTACTTCGTTCCATTCGAGTCTAGTCAAACCGCCCATTTTGTTTGCAGCTATATGTATATGCTTATTAACTACTTCGCGCAAATTCACATCAAGCAACTTGGCCGATTGTGTGATTAGTATCATGTCAATACCGTAATGGCCATGAATATTCAAAAAGGCAACGTTTTCAGGCATTTTTGAACCGCTGGAACGTGTCGGGAACAGATATTGCACTTCGTCATATATTACGACAGAGCCTATATTTTCTTTCCATTGCAGCCATTCGTGCATGTCTTCCCAGCTATGACCTTCGGGCGGTTTATGATGGTCTATCAAAAGGCCATTGATGTTTGAAAAGATTTTTCTGCCTTTATAAAAATCATCAAACATAAGCAGTTCGACGGCAAAAGCAGTTTTGCCGATTCTTGGTTTACCTGTAATCAGAGTAATAGCTGCCATCTTTAACCTTTCTTGCCGAAGCTTAATTTAGACAAGGTTTTAAAAGTAACGACAAAGGCGAGCATGCCAAACATGATGTTCAAAACAACGCCACCGCCTGCGATATAAAATATTTGGATCGCACCGGCGGGAACCGCCCCCATACTGTTTATAAAATGATTTTTAAGATTACCCATAAGTGCGTCAAAACCGACATAGGTAATGATAGACACCCCTAAGGCAGTCAGGATGTATTTGACAACATGGTTTATCAAATATGGAGCAAGAGCAGCTAAAAATTTCATAAATCCACCTATGCGTTATTTCTTACAACTCTGGCCACAAAGAACGAAGCCACCAGCCAAGCCATTGCGATAATAAAAGGGCGCATCATGGCAGCTAAATTACAAGCCGGCTCAAGACTGATTTTATATTCCGTACCCAAAGCCTGAAACGTTACCGGAGCAGGGCATTCGCCATACTCTTTAAAGGTATTGTCAGGTGTGAAGTTCAAATCAATAGTTTCTTTAGGAATCTCTAAATTTGGTTCTTCTTTTTCGGGCAATTCGTCGCATGCCAAAATATTCGGAAACACTTTACAGAGCAAACCTCCGTCTTCCTTTGGCTTGTCGTCCTCTTTAGGCCTTTCGTCCTTTTTTGGATCGTCTTTGCCGTCAGGTTCGGGTTTATCATCAGGTTTTTTATCAGGCTTTCCATCAGGATTACCATCAGGTTTTTTATCGGGCTTTCCATCGGGATTACTG
>NZ_KV821635.1:0-217 GCF_001815685.1 Neisseria sp. HMSC056A03 | reverse complement strand
TAGTAGGATATGGGCAAGCTCGCTGTCCTTTAGCGGTTCGCGCCCAAGCTGTATCAGTTTCTTATTGGCATTGATAGCAAGACGTCTAATGCTCTCTTCCTGCTCTTCTTTGATTCTAAGTGATTTCATGTGTCATTTTTCCTAAAACTTTTATGCAATATAAAACAAGACGTTACTTGTTAGCAAGCATGCTTGTCTTGTGCATATTTGCATACAT
>NZ_KV821634.1:0-5337 GCF_001815685.1 Neisseria sp. HMSC056A03 | reverse complement strand
AATGCTCGAAAAAGCCGCACCCCGGCTGACCGGCGAAGGAACGATGCTTCATTCCGACCAAGGTGTGCTGTACCGTACAACGGGATATAGGGAATTGCTTGCGGAGCATTCCATGGTTCAAAGCATGTCGCGGAAGGCGAATTGTTGGGACAATGCGCCGATGGAGAGCTTCTTTGCGGTGTTGAAGACAGAGTGTTTCTATAACGCAGGGGAATTGACGGCGGACGAATTGATGAAACAGATAGATGACTATATGGATTACTACAACCGTGAGCGTTGCAGTTTGAAATTGAAAAAGCTGAGTCCTGTCGCATACAGAACCCAGCTTGCACAGAGCGCCTGAATAGGCTTTTATGAGTGTCCAAGATTTGGGGGCCAGTTCAATGTTTTTCAGACGGCCTTATATTGGACACGAAACCAAATACATAGCAAGGAATCATTCTATGACTGCCAAATCATGGCATATCGGGAAGGCAAGCCTTATCCCATGGGCGCGACCCTGACAAGCAAGGGCGCGAATTTCACCTTGTTTTCCATCAATGCCGAAAAGGTCGAATTGTGTCTGTTTGATAAGGATAAAGAAACCCGTTTGGAGATGCCTTCGCGGCGCGGTTCGGTATTTTACGGATTTGTGCCGGACGTTAAGGCAGGGCAGCGATACGGTTTTCGCGTGTATGGACGTGAAAACGCAGAATACGGCTCATGTTTTAATCCCAACAAATTGCTGATTGACCCGTATTCCAAAAAAATTGACGGCAAACCAAGCTACCGTACCGCCGAAGAAATGGCATGGTTCAGGCCGGAAGATGAACGCGACAATGCCGCCGTTGCGCCGAAAAGCGTCGTGATCGGACGCAGCCGATTTAATTGGGCCAAAGATTGCCGTCCGGAAATACCGTGGGGTAAAACTATTATTTATGAAGCCCATGTCAAAGGGTTTACCAAGCAGTTTCCCGATTTGAAGTACGCAGGCACTTATAAAGCCTTGAGTGATAAACGGGTTTTGGCCTATTTGCAAGAGTTGGGGGTAACGACGGTCGAGCTGTTGCCGATTCATTATCATCTGGACGAATACCATCTTCAGCAGATGGGCTTGAGCAATTATTGGGGCTACAACACTTACTCCCATTTTGCCGTTGAGCCGTCTTATGCCGACAATCCCGAGCGTGCGGCGGCGGAGTTTAAACAAGCGGTCAAAGCCCTGCATCAAGCGGGTTTGGAAGTGATTTTGGATGTCGTGTACAACCACACGGCAGAGCAGGACGACAAAGGCCCGATGCTGTGTCAGCGCGGTATAGACAATGCTTTATGGTATTGGCACACCTCTTACGGCAGCTATGAGAACTGGTCAGGTTGCGGCAATACGCTCAATATTGTCCGTCGCGATGTTACCCGTTGGGCGGCAGACAGCCTGCGCTTTTGGGCCGAAGAGTTTCATGTTGACGGCTTCAGTTTCGACTTGGGAACCGTATTGGGACGCGAGCCCGATTTCCAATCGTATGGCCGTTTTTTCCAAGTCTTGTATCAAGATCCGATTTTGGCCGGTTTGAAGCTGATTGTCGAAGCATGGGACATCGGCGAAGGCGGCTATCACTTGGGCAATTTCCCGCAACCTTTTGCTGAATGGAACGGCCGTTTCCGTGATGATATGCGCGCGTTTTGGTCTTGGGAAAGCGGTAATTTGGGCGCATTTGCCGAACGCTTGGCCGGGTCGTCCGATATTTTCAACCACAGCGGCCGCCGACCGTCTGCCAGCATCAACTTCATTACTGCACACGACGGCTTCACTCTGCGCGATTTGGTCAGCTACAACGAAAAACACAACGAAGCCAACGGTGAAAACAACCGCGACGGGCATAATGAAAACATCAGCTACAACCACGGCGTAGAAGGTGAAACCGATGATGAAGAGGTTTTGCTCAACCGCGAATACACTTCCAAAGCGTTGCTTGCCTCCTTATTTTTATCCAACGGTACGCCCATGCTTTTGGCAGGCGATGAGTTCGGCAACAGTCAGCAAGGCAACAACAACAGCTACTGCCAAGATAATCTGATTACATGGTTGGATTGGCAAAATGAGTCCCATGTGTTGCAAAATTACACTCAAGAGCTGATACGCGTCCGCAGTCAAATCAAGCTGCTGACAGATGATTGCTGGTGGGAAAAAGAGCGTGTGCAATGGCTCAATGCCGATAGCAGACCGATGACCGAATATTGTTGGCACAATAGGGGCAGTAAGGCGATTCAGATTGTTTTGGATGACGAGTGGCTACTGTTGGTAAATGCCAAACGTAGTCGTCAGTTATTTAACCTGCCTCAAGGTAATTGGGAAATTTCTTCGTACCATCAGAGAAATTAAATTACGAAGAATCAGGGAAATGTGTTGTTGAACATATGGGGATTTGGATTTTACATAAAACAAATTAAATGAGAATTAAACTATTGTTTGATTAATCCTTTGATATTTTGTTGGTATTTGTTCATTTTTGGCTTCGTGGTATAAATGGAAAATGCCGATGATATGATTAATGGTTTAATCGTTAATCAAATGTTTTATAAAGAAAAAATATCCTTTTTTAAAACCTTTCCGCTATAATTCCCTTATTGTGTAACAAACCTACGCGTCATTCCTTTCAGACGGCCTGTTGCCGTTGTCAGGCCGTCTGAAAACCGAGTTTTGTTGTTTTTAATAAAACCATCAGGCGCGTTGTCCAGTGCCTCACGCTAGAGAAAGGCTTCCATGGCTAAGAAAAAACTCCCCATCTCCGGTTACGATTACGTAATGCCTAAACCGGACGCCGAAACCATCCGTAAATCCATCGTTTACAAGCTGATTTTCATCTTGGGCGTAGATCCGAAGGAGGCAACTTCACACCAATGGCTCAACGCTGCCATGCTTGCCGCGCGTGACCTGATTGCGGAAGATTTCCTCAAAACACGCCGCGCCCACATCGACAACAGCAAACGCATGGTTTACTACCTCTCCATGGAATTCTTGTTGGGACGCGCCTTCGTCAATGCCTTGATCAACGAAGGCGTGTATGCCGAATTTGCCGAGGCGTTCAAACAGTTGGGTAAAGAGTTCGCCAACATCTGCGAACAAGAACAAGACCCCGGTTTGGGCAACGGCGGTTTGGGCCGCCTGGCTGCCTGCTTCCTCGACTCGCTCGCCACCTTGCGCATTCCTGCCATGGGCTATGGCATCCGCTATCAATACGGCATGTTCAAACAAGAAATCGTGGACGGTCAGCAGGTCGAAAAACCCGATTTGTGGCTCGACCAAGATTTGGCATGGCAAATCGGCCGCCCGAGCAAACAATACGCCGTCAGCTTCGGCGGACAGGTCATCAATATGGGTGATAAAAAAGAATGGCATCCGAGCGAAGAAATTTCCGCGATGGCATACGATGAAATCATTCCCGGCTACGGCGGCGACGTCGCCAACCCGTTGCGCTTGTGGACGGCTCATGCCGGCAACCGCTTCGACTTGGCAGACTTCAACCGCGGCGATTACGCATCCGCCGTCCACGCTCAAAACAGCGATGAAAACATTTCGCGCGTCCTCTATCCGAACGACTCCACCGACAGCGGCCGCGAATTGCGCCTGAAACAAGAATATTTCTTGGTTTCCGCATCCGTACAAGACATCGTGGCGCGCCACAAATGCCGTTTCCCCAGCATCAAAAACCTTGCCGACAAAGTCGCCATCCATCTGAACGATACCCACCCCGTGCTGGCGATTCCCGAGCTGATGCGCATCCTGATTGACGAAGAAGGCATCGCATGGACCGAAGCATGGAATATGTGCTGCAAGATTTTCTCTTACACCAACCATACCCTGATGAGCGAAGCCTTGGAAACTTGGCCGGTCGATTTGATGGGCCGCCTGCTGCCGCGTCATTTGGACATCATCTTTGAAATCAACGCCTACTTCCTCAATGCCTTACGCGCCATCGGTAACTTCGACGACGACTTTGTCCGCCGTGTATCTATCATTGACGAAACCCATGGTCGTCGTGTCCGCATGGCATGGCTTGCCGTAATCGGTTCGCACAAAGTCAACGGCGTGGCCAAAATCCACTCCGATTTGATGACCACATCCATCTTTGCCGACTTCGCCAAAGTGTTCCCAGAACGCTTTACCAATGTAACCAACGGCGTAACCCCGCGCCGCTGGATTAACATCGCCAACCCAGGCTTGACCAAATTCTTGGACAAACATCTGGGCGACGAAGACTGGCGTCTGCATCTGGACAACCTGACCAAGCTCAACGATAAAGTGGACGATGCCTCCGTACAGGCAGAATTCGGCGAAGTGAAAAAAGCCGCCAAAGAGCGCCTTGCCAAATACATCGAAACCGAGCTGGGCATCAAAGTTAACACCGATGCACTTTTCGACATCCAAATCAAACGTATCCACGAGTACAAACGTCAAGCATTGAACGTGATGCACATCGTTGACCGTTACAACAAAATCCTGGAGAACCCGGATTTCGATTGGCAGCCGCGCGTGTTCATCTTTGCCGGTAAAGCCGCTTCCGCCTATTACATGGCGAAGAAAATCATCCGACTGATTAACGACGTTGCCAAAGTCATCAACAACGACCCCCGTATCCGCGACCTGATTAAAGTCGTTTACATCCCGAACTACAGCGTCAGCCTTGCACAAATCATCATTCCTGCCGCCGATTTGCACGAACAAATCTCACTGGCAGGTACGGAAGCATCCGGTACCAGTAACATGAAATTTGCCCTCAACGGCGCAATCTGTATGGGTACGCTGGACGGCGCGAACGTTGAGATTTTGGAAAAAGTCGGTGCGGACAACTGCTATATCTTCGGTAACACCGTAGAACAAGTCGAAGAAATCCGCCACAACGTTTACGACCCGTTGGGCTATATCGAGCGAGACAGCGGCCTGCGCCGCGTCGTCAATCAAATCAGCCAAGGCACTTTCTCTCCGGAAGAGCCAAACCGCTACAACGACGTGTTGCAACCATACGGCGACTTCTATCAGCTGATGGCGGATTTCCGCAGCTACATTGACACGCAATACAAAGCGGACGAACACTACCGCAACGTATCCGCATGGCGCAAATCAGCCTTGATCAACATCGCCAACATGGGCTTCTTCTCATCCGACCGCTCCATCGCCGACTACTGCCGCGATGTTTGGTATATCAAACCATTGAGCGAAAAAGAATTGCCCAGCAAAAATTAAGCGTTGAGCAGATAGCGAAAGCCGATACATTGGGAAGATGTATCGGCTTTTTTATATTCGCTGTTTTTGAATTGGATAACAAACTTAAAAGGCCGAGACCTTTGCAAAATCCCCCC
>NZ_KV821633.1:76025-76623 GCF_001815685.1 Neisseria sp. HMSC056A03 | reverse complement strand
TAACGCCGTGCCGTCATCTTGAATCGCTGGTAAGCACAAATGTTTCCATTCTTCGCCGTTGCCACCGTCAAGCAGCCAGCCTGCTAAGTCTTTCTCGTGCAGGCGTTGCATGATTAGAATGATCGGCGTTTCAGGGCTGTTCTTACGGGATTCGACTGTGTTTTGAAACCAGTCGATGATGTTTTGCCGTCTGACCTCGCTTCGTGCTTCGTCTGCTTTATGCGGATCGTCAATGATGATACAACCCCCAAAGCCGTCCCGATGTTTGCCAGCACCGAAACCGGTAATCGTACCGCCTGCGCCTGTTGCGTACATCACACCACCTTCGGTTGTCTTCCAATGGCTACTGCTTTCGCTTTCAAGCTCCACATTCGGGAAAATTGCCCGATATTCCTCATGCTGCACCAAGTTTCTAATCTGCACGGAGTTATTGACCGCCAATGTTGCGGAATAGCTCGCATGAATAAATTCACAATCCGGCACGCACCCCATCGCCCACGCGATGAAGTTCACGACCGCGATTTCCGTTTTCGAGTATCGCGGCGGAATATTAATAATCAAGCGTTTTGTTTCGCCGTTGAAAACACGTTCTAGGGCG
>NZ_KV821633.1:57427-75925 GCF_001815685.1 Neisseria sp. HMSC056A03 | reverse complement strand
GTGTAAACATATACAAGCTGCCGTATGATTCCTGGGGTATTTGTCAAAAGCGTGGGTAAGTGGTTTCACACCAACGATGAGAGCTGCACCCAATACATCCTACTGCGCACCATGAAAGAGTTGCCGGTGGGGTTACGCTGGAAAACGATGGAAAACGATTTTGTCCTCATGACCCGCGAGCTACTGGATGAGATGACTACGCAGATGGTATTGGATGAACAGGCCGACTTTGCCAACGCCGAACGCCATAAAGCCGCCATGTTAAAGGCCGAAAATCCGCTGGAATACGATTATTCGGACGGCTGGACAGCTAACTACGAGCAGCCCGCCGCCGAGCTGGAGGAGGCGTAATCATGAAACCACGATACTACCTAGCTCTCTATAAAGGCCATCGGGGCGGCTCCGGCTGGCGCGTATGGTGTGCTCGAGCCACCGACTGGCTGACCCGCATTCTCACTCGTGGCCAATACAGCCACGCCGAGATTGCCTACGGCCCAGTCGAAGGCGGCGGGTACGACTGTATTTCATCTTCCGTGCGCGACGGCGGCGTGCGCGCCAAAACGATGCTGCTGCCCGCTGATAAGTGGGATCTAATCCCGTTGCCCGACAGCATCAATGAGCACGGCCAGCTCGACCGCCTATACCGCAATACCGTCAGCTAGCCCTACGACTGGTTCGGTGCCGTCGGCGTGGTATTCAAAACCCGCCAACGCGGCGACAAGTGGTTTTGCTCCGAGTGGTACGCCGCCGCATTGGGGCTGCCCGACTGCTGGCGCTGGTCGCCCAATGATCTTGCCACCATCGTGTCCGTCCTAAAAAGGCAGGCATGAAAAATCTCGCCACGCAGGCGGGGAATAAGAAAGATGAGACGGCGACGCGGCAGGTGCGGGAACACCCGCAGCGAACTGCCCGCCTATCTCGACCTCGTGGCCGAACTGCACCTGCCCGGCTGGGAGTGTTTTGCAGACAGCCAAACCTTTACTGTGAGCAGCACCATCAACCGCAATTCGAGCTACGACGACCACCTGATTTATAAGTTCTGTCGACAAGCGGCAAAGCAGTAGAAAACAAACAGGTCAACGAGTATTCCATTAAAGGCTACTCTGGCACCGAAACCAATAAAGAAAACAGCAGCGTGACTGCCAAAGCCGGTATCAAATTCATCGATACACCAAAGACGGTTCAAACGTTGATGTAAATGCCAACCTGAACGTCAACTACGCTGATGAAAACAAAAAAGAATCTACCGCCGTCAAAGGCGATATGAATGCGACCAATGTTGTCATCAACGCCAAAGACTCTGCTGAAATCGCATCCAACATTACTGCCAACAACGTCAACATTACCGCAGGCAACGGCGTAATCTTCACCGAGTCAGCCAATACTGCCTCCAACCAAGGTACAGCCGTTAATGTCGGTATCGGCGCAGGTGCGACAATCAATGTTGAAACCGGTGTTGCCGTTCCTCACGTCAATGGCTCTGTCGGCGTCAACAAAACCGATAACGCTTCTTCTACCGCCACAGGCGCGAATGTAGCGGCCGGCAACGATATTAAAATCAATGCCAACAACGGCGACGTCAACCTGCACGGTACCAACCTGGTATCCAACAACTCCGTTGAAGTAGAAGGCAACAAAGTCAATACTTCCGGCGCGATCAGCAGCGTTAACGAAAAAAATCTGACCGTCACTGTCAATGGCAGCTACGCTTCAGGCAAACCAAACGGCGGCATCAACGCCAAAGGTAAAAACGAAGCCAACGTAACCAATACGGCAAACACCATCCAAAGCGACAATGTTGTTATTACTACCGGCTCTCCAACCGGTTTGAGCGTCAACAATACGACCATCAACGGTAATAATGTTGCGTACTACTATGATGACAGTAAAGCTCCTGCAGCGAACCGTTATACCTACCGTCCTCGCCAACCAAGCTACGCCAAACGCCGTTTGCGCTACTAAGATGCGCTACTAAAATCATTTAGATAGCCATTAAGACATGCCGTCTGAAAACAGAAAGTTTTCAGACGGCATTTTTATCATCAATGCAAAACGACGCACTATCTCTGTTATGATAATGCCTCGCTAATATTATTCCGTTCCAACCATGTCTTCCGCCCTTCCTTTTGACGCGCTCACACTTTCCATCGACGGCACCAACCTCATCGAAGCTTCTGCCGGCACGGGTAAAACCTACGGCATTGCCGCACTCTTTACCCGACTGATTGTTTTAGAAAAAAAAGACATCGAGAAAATTCTGGTCGTTACCTTTACCAAAGCGGCGACGGCAGAACTGAAAACCCGTTTACGCGCGCGTTTGGACGAAGTGTTGCAGGTTTTGAACGAAATTCAAACTTTGGGCGGCGAGCCGGAACATATTTCAGACGGCCTGAACACATATTACGACAAAGAGAAAAAATCTCCCGATGACTTTCTCAATCGTTTGATTCCTTTGGCTTTAGGCGAGCAAGACGGTCAAGAAAGCTGCCATCGCCTGATTCTCCGCCTCAAAGCCGCGCTGAGCCAGTTTGACAACGCATCGATTTACACCATCCACGGCTTCTGTCAGCGCGTTTTGCGCGATTACGCGTTTTTGTGCGGTGCGCCTTTGGATGTCGAGCTGTCGGACGACTCGCGCGAGAGGCTGCTGATTCCTGCGCAGGACTTTTGGCGGCAGAAAGTGGCAACCGATACCACATTGGCACAATTGGTTTTTGACCGGAAATGCACGCCTGAAGAAATGCTTGCCGAAATCAAAAGCTATACCGGCCGCCCCTATCTGAAATTCAGACGGCCTGAAGGCAGTTTGAAAGAAGCCCAAGCCAACCTTCAAGAAACATGGCAAAAAGTTTGCGGTCAGTTGGAAGACTTGGAAAAAGCGTTTTGGACAATCTTGCCCAAACTTAATGGCCAGACCTACAAAAGAAATACCTTTGAAAATGTTTTTATCGATTTAAAAACAAACGCCGAATCCAGTCATCTGCCCCGCCTGAGCAAACAAACGCTAGGGAAATTAAGCCTCTTCAGTATCGACACGCTCAACAGCAAACTGAAAAAAGAATATAAAGCCGATGCCGATGCGCCGGAAATTATCCAGCTGCAAGCCTTGGCCAATCTCGGTCGTGATTTGCAGGCAATGGAAAGCGCGGAAGAAGCGGTCTTCATCCGCCTGCAACTCGACCTCCTTTCCTACATCAACCAATCTATTGCCGAACAAAAAAAATCACGCCGCGAGCGCGTGTTTGACGATTTGCTGCTGGATGTCCATCAGGCATTGACCACCAATGAACAGGGCAACACATTGGCAAAAGTGGCGGCGGCAAACTGGGAAATCGCGCTGATTGACGAATTCCAAGATACCGACCCGCTGCAATATGAAATTTTCCGCCAAATTTTTATCGAACAAGGCTGCCCGCTGTTTCTCGTTGGCGACCCCAAACAGGCGATTTACAGCTTTCGCGGTGCGGACATTTACGCCTATCTGCAAGCCGCGCAAGATGCGGACAGACATTACACCCTTGCCGTCAACTACCGCAGCCATGCCAAGCTGATCAATGGCATCAGCGCCTTGTTCAAACAAAAAAAACACCCCTTTGTATTGGAAAACATCGATTACAGCGATGTCTCCGCCAGCCGCGCCAAAAGCCGGCTGTCGCCACACCGCCCCGCCATCCAAGTGCGCTGGCTCAATACGGACGACCAAACCGGCAAAGAAATTTTGCGCGGCCGTGCCGCCGAATATTGCGCCGATGAAATTGCCTTTGCGCTCAATGAAGCAGCCGAAGGCCGTCTGAACTTCAAAGGCCGTGCATTGGAATCCGGCGATATTGCCGTCTTGGTACGCACCAACAACGAAGCGGCGATGATTGCCGGAAAACTGAAACAGCGCCGTATCCAAAGCGTGTTGCTGTCGCGCCAGTCCGTTTTCGATTCCGCCGAGGCAGACTCGCTGTCCGCGCTGATCGGCTTTTGGCTCAACCCAAGGCAAACCGACTGGCTGCGCTTTGTCTTAACTGGCGTTTTATTCGGCTATACCGCCAAAGAGATTTACGAACTCAACCACAACGAACACCAGCTACTGAAATGGCTGGAATCGTCTGCCGAAGCCATGGAAAAATGGCGTAAAGGCGGCATTTTTGCCGCCGTGCAGCAGTTTGCCGCCCTACATGACATCGAAACACGCCTGCTCAAAGGCGGCAACGAACGCAGCCTGACCAACTACTACCAAATTCTGGAGCTTTTGGCCGAAGAAGACAGCCAAAGCCGCAACCCTGCCGCCCTGCATAAATGGCTGAACGAACAAATCGGCCGTGCGCGCAGCGGCCATTTCCCGTCAGACGCGCAAACCATCCGTCTTGAAAGCGACGAAAAACTGGTCAAAATCGTTACCATGCACGCGTCGAAAGGTTTGCAATATCCTTTGGTGTACTGCCCCTTTGCATGGGATACCAAAGACAATTCCAAAGAAAACTGGAAAATCCTGCATAATGAAAACCACGAAACCGAGCTGCTGGCAACATCGCAAACCTCGGAAGCAGAACTAAGCCACCTTACCGATGAAAAGACGGCAGAAGATTTACGCCTGCTCTATGTCGCCCTTACCCGCGCCGAAGAACAGCTCAACATCTACGCTGCCGCCAACAAATACTGTACGCCAAACAATCCTTTTGCCTATCTGCTCGAAGGTTTGCCGGATGCCGACCGCGAAAGCGTCAACCAAAGCTATAAAAGCGCGACAGATGTTGTGGAAATGCTCAAGCTCAACTGGCAACGCTTTATCAAAAATGCGCCTGAAAATACGGAGTTTGCCTTCACGGAAGAAGCCCCGCCAGAAACCGTCTACCAATACAGCCGCCAGCAAGACCAAGCTTTTGGCGCACATAGCATCAAACGCCGCGATTTTGACTTTATCCGCCACACCAGCTTTACCGGTTTGAGCAGACACACCAAGTCAACCGACGAACAACACGAACCTTTGCAACCTGCCATCGACCCGGCAGAAAGCGCAGACCGTGCCATGCCGTCTGAAAACCTGCCGTCCCCACTTTCAGACGGCCTTGATATCCACCATTTCCCCCGCGGCACCAATGCCGGCGTATGTTTGCATGAAATGTTGGAAAAACTCGACTTCGCCGCCTCTGCCGAGAGCCAATCCGAAATGATTGCCGAAGTTTTACAACGCCACAGCTTTGAAGACAAATGGTTGCCAACGGTAAGTACCATGCTCGACACCTGCCGCCTGACGCCTTTAATCGGCGAGAGCCTGTCGCAGATTCCGCCAACCCGACGCCTGCCCGAAATGGGGTTCACCCTGTACATGGACGATTTCAAACTGGACGACTTGCGCCATTGGTTTGCCTCAAGCGAAGCAAACCTGCCGCCCGAATGCGTCCAAGCCGCGCAACTGCTTGATTTCCATGATTTGCAAGGCTATTTAAACGGCTTTATCGATATGGTTTGCCAAGATTCAGACGGCAATGTCGTTTTAATCGACTACAAATCCAACCATTTGGGCAACGATACAAGCGCGTACACGCAACAGGCGATGAACGAAGCCGTGGCGCATCATCACTACTACCTGCAAGCCCTGATCTACGCCGTTGCCATTGCGCGCTACTACGCCCTGCGCGGCAAGCCCTTGCCTAAAATCGCCATCCGCTACCTCTTCCTGCGCGGCATGGACGGCTCGGATCAAGGTATTTGGAAATGGGACATCGATACCGCCCTGCTTTCCACTTTTGTTGAACGAAAAACAAATTCTTGATAAATCATTTTGTTAAACCGTCAAAAAGGCCGTCTGAAACGTTTTCAGACGGCCTGTTTAAACGGCTGCTGATATGGTTATGGAACAATATTGTCCTGCGCCCAATCTTCAAACGGAAAGAATGCTTTTCTATTTCTTTATAACCAAAGCGTCTGCTGCTGGTTTTTCGGCAGCAAATGACTCACGCCGATACCGATCAGGCGGAAGGCGTCTTCGCGTTGCGGCGGTATGCGTTGCAACAAAGTATGCGCCGCCTGAAGCAGCGAGGTGCTGTCGGGCAAGACGGAAGAATACGTCAGCGAACGCGTGATAATGCGGAAATCGTGGGTTTTGAGTTTGAGGGTAACGCCTTTGGCTTCGACGTTTTTGCGTTCGATTTGCCGCCAAAGGTCTTCGGCAAGGTGCGGCAAATGGCTTGAAGCCTGCGCCAAAGACAAATCTTCGGGCAAGGTGATTTCGGTTGAGATTTGCAGGCGTTCGCGTTCGGCTTTGACCGGCCGCTCGTCGATACCGCGTGCCAAATCGTAAAGACGGTAGCCGTAGCGGCCGAAATGGTTTAAAAGTTCGCCGCGCTCAAAACGGCGTAAATCGCCGGCGGTCTGCATACCGAGGGTATTCATCTTTTTCAGCGTGACTTTGCCGACACCGGGAATTTTACCCAACGGCAGGCTCTCCAAAAACGTCATGATTTTTTGCGGCGGCAGCACAAACTGCCCGTTCGGCTTGCGCCAGTCGGAAGCGATTTTTGCCAAAAACTTATTGGGTGCGATGCCTGCGGAGGCTGTCAAACCGGTTTCTTCAAAAATTTCGGCACGAATGCGTTTGGCTACCTCGCTGGCGTACGGGATATTTTCAAAATTTCGGGTAACATCCAAATAAGCCTCGTCCAAAGACAAAGGCTCGATCAAATCGGTATAGCGCCGAAACACAGCATGAATCTGCGCCGACACTTGGCGGTACAAATCAAAATGCGGCGGCACAAACACCGCCTGCGGACACAGCCTTTTCGCTGTCGCCACCGACATCGCCGAGTGCAAACCGAATTTTCGCGCTTCATAAGAAGCGGCACAAATAACCGACCGCGTGCCGTCCCACGCCACAACGACGGGCAACCCTTTCAGGTGCGGCTGCTCGCGCAGTTCTACCGAAGCGTAGAATGCGTCCATATCGATATGGATGATTTTGCGTTGGGACATGGGAAAAGATGGATAAGAAAAAGGCTTATTGTAACAAAAGGCCGTCTGAAGTTTCAGACGGCCTCTATGTTTAAGCCTTATTTTTTACTGGAAAGCTGGTCAAACAATCCACCATCGGCAAAGAATTTTTTCATGATTTCTTCCCACGATCCAAATTTCTCATTCGGATTAAACGTGTCAATCTCAGGGAAGTCGGCTTTGTGTTTCGCCAATACTTCGGCATTGCGCGGACGCAGGTAAAGATTGGCGGCCAATTCTTGGGCTGGTTCGCTCCAGAGGTTTTGCAGATAGGCTTCGGCAGTGGCGCGTGTGCCTTTTTTGTCGACTACGCTGTCCACGACGGCAACCGGTGCTTCGGAAAGAATAGTGTAGCTTGGATAAACAATTTCAAATTGGTCTTGGGTCAGCTTTTTGCTGACGTAGTTGGCCTCATTTTCAAAGGTAACCAAGACATCGCCGATATTGCGTTGACTGAAGGTCGTCGTCGCCGCGCGGCCGCCGTTTTCAAACACAGGCGTGTTTTTCAGCAATGCGGCCACAAAATCTTTGGTTTTGCCTTCATCGCCGTTATTGACTTTCAAACCATAACCGTACGCACCCAAAAAGGCGTAGCGGCCGTTGCCGGTGGTTTTCGGGTTGGCCAAAACGATTTGCACGCCGTCTTTAGCCAAATCGCCCCAGTCTTGGATGTGTTTCGGATTACCTTTACGTACCAAGAAAACGACGTTGCTGGTATAAGGTACGGCATTGTCCGGCAGGCGTGTATTCCAATCAGCTTTGACCAAACCTTTTTTCACCAAAAGCTCGATATCGGAAGTCTGGTTCATGGTCACCACATCGGCAGCCAAACCGTTAGCGACAGCCAAAGCCTGCTTGCTGGAGCCGCCGTGCGACTGTTGGACTTCAACCGTCTGCCCGCCGTTTTTTGCGGCAAACTCTTTGACAAATAAAGGATTGTATTCTTTATAAAAATCGCGGGCGACATCGTAGGAGACGTTCAGCAATTTGACTTCGCCCCCCTTACCTCCGGCAGCTTGAGAGGCATTGTCGGCGGATTGTTCGGCTTTTGGCGAGCACGCGCTCAAAGCCAGCGCGGCGGTCAAAGCGGCAAAAGAAAGCGTACGGATATTCATGGTCGGCTCCTGTTAAAAATATGGGAGCACTTTATCGGGATTGGATGCAAACTGGAAATAATGTTTGCTTTCGCGTTTATCAGTTTTGGTTATATACAATCCGGGCGGAAGTTGGGAAAAAATGCCCACACAGATAAGCATTACGATAAATTATATATACATCAATCAGATAAAGATTAAAGCAGCTATTTATACAAGATAAACATACGTTGCAAACAGCATTGCCCAATACGTCAGGCCGTCTGAAAATCCAATATAAATAATTATTTATAATTAAAAAATCTAATCCTTTGTATTTACAAAAAATGCAAATAAGAGTAATGTTTCTACTCGCCAAAATACAAGGCCTTTCATTCAACAACAAAATGGAGTGTAGAAATTATGAAACAATGGATGCTTTTAGGATTGCTGGGATTGGGCGCAGTGGCGCAGGCGCACGATGTTTGGGTGGCCGCACCGACACATCAGCCTGCCGGCCAAATCCTGCATGCGGATTTAGGTTACAGCCATGACTTCCCCAATGTCGAAAAAATCGCCGACGACCGCGTGCATATTTTCAAGCCGCTGCAATTGACCGGCAGCTCAAAGAAAACCGTTGATTTGGTAAATAAAGGCGAAAACTATCAATACGTTTCTAAAGCCGCTTTGCCTGAAGGCTCCTACTGGGTCAGCGCAACCTACAAACCGACTTTCTGGTCGAAAAACCAAGACGGCTGGAAACAGCAAACCTTAAAACAGTTGGCCGGCGCAACCTATTGCGAACAATCGCAAATGTTCGGCAAAAGCTTTGTCCAAGTGGGCAACGGCGCAGTTGATGAAGCTGTATTGACCCGCCCTATCGGCCAAGAGCTGGAACTGGTTCCGCTGAAAAATCCGAACGAAGTCAAAGCCGGCGGTATTTTGCCGGTCAAAGTCCTGTACAAAGGCGAGCCTTTGGTTAAAGCCACCGTTACCGCCAGCTCGGACACTTTGGCCGAAATGGACTTGGAATCAACCCATGACCACCGCGAGCCTCAAGGCTTCTCCGGCAAAACCGATAAAAACGGCGTGGTCAATGTGATTACGTTGATTGACGGCTTGTGGAAAATCAAAGTGGTGAACGAGACCGATTACAGCGATAAAAGCGTATGCCAGCAGGACAAAGCTTATGCAACGCTGATCGTACCTGTCGGCACCAAACGCGCGGCTGCACGCCATGCCCATCAGCATTAACAACCATTAAAAAAGGCCGTCTGAACTTTCAGACGGCCTTAATTTATTCCCATTCATAACCCAAATTTCTAAAAAAACGGGAGTATGTTTCCAATCTATCCTCATTCAATTGGGCAAACCGGACACGATTGCAGCCGGTCAAGACCACATTGCCCATCCAGTGCGCCCCGAAGACGCGCTCTAAAGGGACATTCCTCATTTGATTGATAAACGGTACTTCTAAAGAAAATTGCGTAGCAATATTCGGAGGCGCAAATTTCAAACCCAAGTCCTGCAATCTATAACGGTGTTGCGCCGTCAAAAACATATCTTCGTGGTGCAGCTTTACCAGCCATTCCATATCGGCAATTTTTTCGTCTTTCGGCGGCAACGGCGGTCGGATTTCTACATTTAAGCCCAGTTGTCGCGGCATGGTTAAAAGCCGTCTGCTACGCAGGCTGAAACCGCCGTTCTGCGGCTCGTCCAAACTCGGAGAAGTCTGAATCAAATGTTGTTTGGCCAAATATTGGTCGGTTCCCTTCAGAAAAAACTGCCCGTCAGCTTCGGTTTCCAACAAAATCGGCAAAGGTGCGCCGATATAGTCATATTCCCGATAGGCATCCTGCCAGTTTTGACCGTTCAACACCCAGCCGTCATTTTGAACAATCAAACAATAATCAGTATTGATGTAATACATCAGTTGGTACAAAACAAACAGATTGTATTCCAGATAACCGAATTTCCGGCAAGGCTGATGTCGGATATTTTCCGGCAAACCTTGAGGACAGCTCGGGCTGATCAGCAATCCACGGCTTCCGGGCAATTCGGCACAGCTGCGGATAATGGCATACATCGTACCCTCGGTATAAGAATCTGCGCCGGTAATACCAACCACGGTAATGTCAGTAAAACTCATTAATATATTCCCCTGTTTCAGACGGCCTTTGAGCTATTTACGATGCCTTGTTGCAGATATCTTTCAAGCGATACAAAGCATCCAAGGCTTCGCGCGGCGTGAGGTTGTCGGGCTGAATTTGCGCCAAAGCTTCGACCAAGGCATCTGCTGGCGGATTGTCGGCACACTCAATCTCTTCCTCCTCTACCCTATTTTCAGACGGCATTATGCTGAAGATGTCCAACTGCGGGCGGACGGCGGCGGCTTGGGCTTCGAGTTCGTCCAGATGTTTTTGGGCGGCTTTGAGGGCGCGGTTGGGCAGACCTGCGAGTTTGGCAACGGCGATGCCGTAGCTTTTGCTGGCGGGGCCGGGTTCGATGTGGTGGAGGAAGACGATGTCTTGTCCTTGTTCGAGCGCGGAAAGGTGCATGTTGACTGCCGTTGCGTGGGCCTCGGGCAGCTTGGTCAGCTCGAAATAGTGGGTGGCGAAGAGGCTGAAGGATTTGTTTTTTTGCAGCAGGTGTTCGGCGATGGCGTGTGCGAGGGCTAGGCCGTCAAAGGTAGAGGTGCCGCGTCCGACTTCGTCCATGAGGACGAGGGATTGGTCGGTGGCGTGGTGGAGGATATAGGCGGTTTCGCTCATTTCGACCATGAAGGTGGAGCGGTTGGAGGCGAGGTCGTCGGATGCGCCGATGCGGGTGAAGATTTGGTCGATGGGGCCGATTTGGGCGGCATCGGCGGGGACGAAGCTGCCGGTGTGCGCCATGAGGACGATGTGGGCGACTTGGCGCATGTAGGTGGATTTGCCGCCCATGTTGGGGCCGGTCAGGAGCATGAGGCGGTGTTTGTGGTCGAGGCGGGTGTGGTTGGCGGTGAAGTGGCGCACTTGTTGCTCGACGACGGGATGGCGGCCGTTTTCAATATGGATGACGGGGTAGTCGGCGAACTCGGGGCAGACGAAGCCGCGTTCGGCGGCGGTGGCGGCGAAGGTGGAGAGTACGTCGAGGGCGGCAGCGGCTTTGGCGGCTTTTTGAAGCTGGGGCAGGGTCGTCTGAATGTCTTTGAGGAGGGCTTCAAACAGGCGTTTTTCCAATGCCAATGCTTGCTCTTGCGCGGTCAGGACTTTGTCTTCGAAGGTTTTGAGTTCGGGGGTGATGAAGCGTTCGGCGTTTTTCAGGGTCTGGCGGCGTTGGTAGTCGGCGGGGGCTTGTTCGGCTTGAACTTTGGAAAGCTCAATGTAGAAACCGTGGACGCGGTTGAACTCGACTTTGAGGGTGGAGAGGCCAGTGCGTTCGCGTTCGCGCGCTTCGAGGTCAAGCAGGAATTCGTCGCCGTGGTTTTGGATGTGGCGCAACTCGTCGAGTTCTGTGGAATAGCCTTGGTTGATGACACCGCCGTCTTTGAGCCAGACGGCGGGTTCGGGCATCACGGCGGCTTTAAGGGTTTCGGCGACGGGCAGGGTTTCGGGGAAAACGGCTTTGAGGGTTTCCAACAGGCTGCTGCCCTCGGCGGACAATTCGATTTCGGATAGGGCAAACAGGCTGTCGCGCAGGGCGGCGAGGTCGCGCGGGCGGGCGTTGCCGACGGCGATGCGGGCGGCGATGCGTTCGATGTCTGCGATGTTTTTCAGACGGCCTTGCAGGGTTTCGTATTGCGAACCCAGCGCGGCAACGGCTTCTTGGCGGGCGCGGATGTGGGCGCGGCTGCGTAAGGGGTGGTGCAGCCAGAGTGCCAAGAGGCGGCTGCCCATGTGGGTAGCGCAACCGTCTAGTATGGAAAACAGGGTCGGCGATTTTTTGCCGGAGAGGGTTTGCGTGATTTCGAGATTGCGGCGCGTGGCGGCGTCCATGCCGATATATTGGCTGTCGGTTTCGAGCGAAATGCCGTCGAGGTGTTGCGGCATCAGGTTTTGCGTCAGGCGGATGTAGTTCAACAGCGCGCCCGCCGCGCCGACGGCGGCTTCGTGTTCCTTGCCGTCCAAACCGAAGCCGTGCAGGTCTTGGCAGCCGAAGTATTCGGTCAGCAGTTTCGCGCCCGCATCGGCGGCAAACTGCCATGAATTCAGGCGCGTGATGTTGGCGGAGGTCGTACCACGGGCAGGCTGCGCACTCTGAAAACCATTAGGCAGGCTTTTGCCTTCGGGCAACAGGATTTCCGCCGCCTGCAAACGCGCCAGCTCGTCGGCGAGCTTGTCCGCCGTCGTCAGCTTGGTTTTGAATTCGCCGCTTTGCAAAGATGCCCACGCGATGGCGATGTGTTTTTTATCCGCGTTCACCGCCGCGATGCGGTTGGTTTCCTTGTCTTCCAAAAATGCCGCGTCGGTCAGCGTGCCGGGCGTAACGATGCGCACGACTTTGCGCTCCACCGGCCCTTTGCCCGCGCCGACTTCTCCCACCTGCTCGCACACCGCCACGCTTTTGCCCATCTTCACCAGCCGCGCCAGATACTGCTCCGCCGCATGAAACGGCACGCCCGCCATCTTAATCGGCACGCCGTCCATCTGCCCGCGCGTGGTCAGGGTGATGTCCAACAGCTTCGCCGCTTCCACCGCGTCATCCAAAAACAGCTCGTAAAAATCGCCCATGCGGTAAAACACCAGCTTGTCGGCGTGTTGCGATTTGATGGCAAGATACTGCTGCATCATCGGAGAAACAGTGGGTTTGGACATGGAAAAGCCTTAGAAACGCAAAAGCGTTATTGTAACAAAAGGCCGTCTGAAAAACAGGTTTCAGACGGCCTTTAACAGCAGCTTGGGTTTAAGCCAAAGCCACTTCCAAATTATCAATCAGTCGCGTTGTACCCAGACGGGCGGCGGCAAGCACCACCAATTCTTTATCGCCAACATGAGCCACTGCCAAGCTGTGTGCATGGCGGATTTCAACGTAATCAACCACCCAGCCGGCATCGGTCAAACGGCGGATACATTCGGCTTCAAGCTGGGCGTAATCCAGATTGCCGTTTTTCAGGGCAGCGGCAATATTTTGCAACTCTTGATAGAGGCGCGGCGCTTCTGCGCGTTCTGCTTCGCTCAAATATTGGTTGCGGCTGGAAAGTGCCAGGCCGTCTGAAGCGCGGCCGGTGTCGACAGGAACAATGTCGATATTGAAGTTCAAATCTTCAACAAAGCCTTTGATAATCGCCAGCTGCTGATAGTCTTTTTTGCCGAAGCAGGCAGTATCGGGTTGAACAATGTTGAACAACTTGGTTACAACGGTCGCCACGCCGCGGAAATGGCCCGGACGGAATTTGCCGCACAATTCGTTTTGCAAGTGCGGAGGCTCGACATTGAAACGCTGTTCCACATTCGGATACAGCTCTTTTTCATCAGGTGCGAACACGACGGCAACACCCTCGCCTGCCAATTTGTCGGCATCTTGTTGCAAAGTGCGCGGATATTTGTCGAAATCTTCGCCTTGTCCGAATTGCAGGCGGTTGACAAAAATACTGACCACAACATTATCGGCACGTTTTTTTGCTTCGCGCACCAGCGCAAGATGGCCTTCGTGCAAATTGCCCATGGTCGGCACAAATGCCACTTTTCCGGCAGTTTTGCGCCACTCGCGCAATTCTTTAATCGTATGAATGATTTGCATGGTTTGAAAAATCCTTTATCTTTTCCGCCGTTTCATCAACGGAAATCACGCGCCGATTATACGCTTTTATTCATCAAAAAGGCCGTCTGAAATAAGTTTCAGACGGCCTGTTTTTTATTTTATCCGGCAAACGTATGTTCGACAGATGGGAACGTTTTTGCTTTGACTTCGTCCACATAGGCTTTGACCGCAGCTTGAACGCTGTCTTTGCCCTGCATAAAGTTTTTCACGAATTTGGCGGTTTTACCAGGAAAAATGCCGAGCATATCGTGCATCACCAAAACCTGACCGTCGCAATCCACGCCTGCGCCAATACCGATGGTCGGGCAAGAAACTGTCTCAGTCACTTTTTTCGCCAACTCTGCAGGAACGCATTCCATCAATACGATTGCTGCACCTGCCGCATCATGCGCTTTAGCATCGTTGAGCAACGCTTCTGCCTTGTCGCCGCGGCCTTGAACTTTATAGCCGCCAAATGCAAACACGGATTGCGGAGTCAGGCCGATGTGGGCGCAAACAGGGATACCGCGCATTTGCAAAAATTCAGTGGTCTCCGCCATCCAGACACCGCCTTCGAGCTTGACCATATGTGCGCCGGCCGCCATCAACTCTGCCGCTGCCGCAAATGCCTGCTCTTTGCTCTGCTGATACGCGCCAAACGGCAAGTCGCTGACAATCATGGCATTTTTAGCACCTCGAGCCACACATTCAGTGTGGTAGCACATATCCTGCAAGCTCACCGGCAAAGTGGACTGACGACCTTGCACCGCCATACCTAAAGAATCGCCTACCAGCAATACATCCACGCCGGCATTGTCCATCAGCGCGGCAAAGCTGGATTCATAAGCGGTCAGCATGGCGATTTTTTCGCCCTCTGCTTTCATTTTTTGCAAAGTGTTTACGGTAATCATGGTGTTTTGTGTGTTCCGCCCGACGGACAGCCCTTTGTTGTAATGGAAACGCGGTATTATAAGGTCTGCTTTTAAAATATCAAAGCATAAGCAAAAAGCCCGACTGCTTTCACAATCGGGCTTTTAATTGGTGCCGGCACCAAGAGTCGAACTCGGGACCCCCTGATTACAAGTCAGGTGCTCTACCAACTGAGCTATACCGGCTTACTGAAATGCCTTGCAGCACCATCAGTCTTTAACTGGTGCCGGCACCAAGAGTCGAACTCGGGACCCCCTGATTACAAGTCAGGTGCTCTACCAACTGAGCTATACCGGCAAGGAAGTCGGCATTATGCCGATAAGTTCCCATCTTGGCAAGCATTTTAAAACAAAGTTACTCACGAAATTATAAAAACCAATGATTTTAAAGAAAATTAAATACCTGCCTTATCTTTTCATCCAACACACTCAAAGGCCGTCTGAAAACCACCCCAGCGCAAAACATCATTGTTTCTGTTAAAATAACGCCTTTAATATCTTTTGCCTGCACCCATGCCACCCCGCCATCCTTACCGCCGCCTGCGCCCAGCCAAATCTCATCTGCCCGAAGTCGGCATTTCCGAAGAAGGCAATATCCGTTCCCTGCACTTGGGCAGCGACACCATTCAAAGCTCCATGAATGTCGATCATCCGTCCGAGCTGGTGTTGTCGTACAGCCGCGCCATGATGGGTTGGCTGCTGTTTGCAGAAACTCCGCCCAAACACATCACCCAAATCGGCTTGGGCGGCGGCTCGTTTGCCCGTTGGATAGACAGCTATCTACCCCACACCAAGCAAACCGCCGTGGACATCAATCCTCAAGTCATCGCCGTAGCGCGCAGCCTGTTTGAATTACCGCACGAAGGCGAAAATTTTGAAATTATCGAGGCAGATGGCGCGGAATATATTAAAGTGTTCCGCCACAATACCGATGTAATTTTGGTAGATGGTTTTGACGGCGAACAGATTATCGATGCTTTGGTAGAAGAACCCTTCTTCCAAGACTGCCGCAACGCCCTCTCTCCAGACGGCGTATTTGTCACCAACTGGTGGAGTGGCGACCAGCGTTATCAACGCTTTGTCGAACGCCTGCTCAATGTTTTTGACGGCCGCGTACTCGAACTGCCTGCCGAAAGCCACGGCAACGTAGCGGTCATGGCATTCCAAAGTAGCCCTAAAGAGCAAAATATCGACAACTTAAAAAAACGTGCCGAAAAATTAAGCGAGAAATACGGCTTGGACTTCAAACGGATGCTTGCTGATTTGAAAGCCAACAATCAAAACAATGGCAAGAATTTTTATCTGTAAATCGTTTCAGGCCGTCTGAAAACAAACAAGGACACACTCATGCTCAAACCCGACATCATTCAAATCCCCGGTCCGGCCGGTTTGCTGGAAACCATCTACCTGCCAAGCACACAAGAATCCGCCCGCGGCGTTGCCGTCATCAACCACCCCAATCCCCTGCAAGGCGGCACCAACACCAACAAAGTCATCCAAACCGCCGCCAAAGCCCTCAGCCAACTCGGCTTCCATTGCTACCTGCCCAATTTGCGCGGCGTAGGCAATAGCGAAGGCGAACACGACTACGGCCGCGGCGAAACGCAAGACTGCATTGCCGTTATCGACTATGCTCGCGCGCAACATCCTGACGCGCCACAATTCGTCTTGGCCGGTTTCTCATTCGGCGGCTACGTTTCCACCTTTGCCGCACAAGCGCGCACGCCTGATTTACTGTTGCTGATGGGCGCCGCCGTCCATCACTACACCGACCGCCCGGAACCATCCAACGTTCCCGATGTCGCCAAAACATTGATGATTCATGGCGCGGAAGACGAAGTCGTCGAAATCAACAAAGCCCTGACATGGGCAGAACCACAAGGCCTGCCTGTTGTCACCATTGCCGGTTCATCCCACTTCTTCCACGGCAAACTCATCGTTTTACGCGATACGATTACACGGTTTGCACCGGCTTTATTAGGTTAAAATCTGGCTACAAAATAAAACAAGGCCGTCTGAACGCTTTTTCAGACGGCCTTGTTTGTATGAAACCTTTATTATCTAAATATCAGGCTCAAGTATTCAAAAATCCATCAAGGATTTTCTGCTTAACATATCAATTCTGAGTCAACCAATACTGCAGACCAATCAAAGTCTTACCATCTTTGATTTCATCGTTTGCCAATGCATTGCGCACCTCGTCCTTGCTCATCAGGACGGTTTCTGTAATTTCATCTTCATCATTGCTCAACTCGCTGCCCAAACACACGCCTTGCGCTTGGTAGAGATACATTTTTTCATCGCAAAAACCGACTGCAGTGTAAAAGGAGTACAACAGTTTGACGCTGTCGGCGACATATGGCGTTTCTTCCGCCAACTCACGCAAAGCGCATTCGGCAGGATCTTCGTCCGCCATATCCAATTTACCCGCCGGCAATTCCAACGTCGCCTGATCGGCAGCATAACGCCATTGGCGTACCAAAACAACTTTACCGTCTTCCGTTTCAGCCAACACACACGCAGCACCCGGATGACGGATCACAACCCGTTGGCTTTCGTTGCCGTTGGGCAGGCGCACCCGATCGCGGCTGATGGTAACAAAAGAACCTTCGTAGATTAGCTCACTGCTTAATTTAGTTTCTTTCAAATCCATTTTTTACCTCATTTCCATATTATTAAATATTAAAGGCCGTCTGAAATCCTTTTTCAGACGGCATAGATAAGCCTTATTCCCGAGTACGTTCAATCTCAATACCGACCTGCGCAACATCTGGCAAGATACCCGGCTTCACAATACGGACACGCACTTTGGCCGCACCAAAATCATTTAAAATTAATTGGGCGATATATTCCGCCAAAGTTTCCAGCAGTAAAAAATCCTGTTCGGCAAGGCTGCGGCGTACAACTTCGCATACTTCGCCATAATGAATGGTGTCGCCGATATCGTCGCTCGTGCCGGTACGCTCGGGAACACTGATTTCCAAATCCAAAATCAAAGTCTGTTTACGCTCGCGCTCCCAATCATATACACCGATTAAAGTATCGGCCTTCATGCCGTACAAAAAGATTTTATCCATTTGCCTGTCCGTTTTTTTTGATAGAATAACCGTTCCCATTTTAAGTAAAGCACCCAAAATGTTCAATGTACTCGCCATTATTGCCGCCTATCTTATCGGCTCCCTGTCTTTTGCCGTCATCGTATCAAAATATTACGGCATGGACGATCCGCGCACTTACGGCTCCGGCAACCCCGGTGCCACCAACGTCTTGCGCAGCGGTAAGAAAAAAGCAGCCGCACTGACCCTGCTCGGCGATGCAGTAAAAGGCTTGATTGCCGTCATCTTGGCGCGCTGTCTGCAAGACACTTTAAATTTGTCTGATGCAACGATAGCACTGGTTGCCATCGCCGCATTGGTCGGCCATATGTGGCCAATATTTTTCAATTTTAAAGGCGGCAAAGGCGTAGCCACCGCATTGGGCGTCTTACTCGCCCTCTCTCCTGCAACCGCCCTACTCTGCGCCTTGATTTGGCTGGTCATGGCATTCGGTTTCAAAGTCTCCTCATTCGCCGCACTGGTCGCCACCGTCTGCGCACCCATCTTCGCCTTCTTCATGATGCTGCACGCCTCTTGGGCATGGGCAACCGTATTCATTGCCGCATTGGTGTTGTACCGCCATAAAAGCAATATTAAAAACCTGATTCAAGGTAAAGAAAGCAAAATCGGGGATAAAGCCGGGAAATCTTAAAAACATAAATACAATCAATAAAAGGCCGTCTGAAAGTATATTTTTCAGAC
>NZ_KV821633.1:21775-57327 GCF_001815685.1 Neisseria sp. HMSC056A03 | reverse complement strand
GTCTGAAAGTATATTTTTCAGACGGCCTTTTGTAGTTTCATTCGCTTTATTCACGCATAATCAGTCAATCTTAATATATTCCACCGACAGAATCTCTATAACCTCACGTCCTTCCGGTGTATCCAAGACAACTTCATCGCCTTCGCGTGCTTTAATCAGGCTGCGTGCCAAAGGGGAAATCCATGAGATTTTGTTTTTAGCGGTATCGATTTCATCTACGCCGACGATTTTGACGGTTTGTTCACGACCGTCTCCGCGCAATAAGCCAACGGTGGCGCTGAAAAAAATCTGGTCCGTGGCTTCACGCGCTTCAGGGTCGACGACGACGGCAGCTTCCAAGCGTTTGGTTAGGAAGCGGATACGGCGGTCGATTTCGCGCATACGGCGTTTGCCGTAAAGATAGTCGCCATTTTCGCTGCGGTCGCCATTGCTTGCCGCCCAGTTAACGATTTGGACGATTTCCGGGCGTTCTTTGTTAACCAGATGATAAAGTTCGTCTTTCAATGCCTGCCAGCCGGTAGGTGTGATGTAATTTTTGGTTTCGGTACTCATAATGTGTCTAAAACATAATTAAAGGCCGTCTGAACGTTAATTTTCAGACGGCCTTTATTGTAAGTCAATTTACTTTATTCTTCATCATCACTATCGCTGATACTGATGCTGTGTTCCATTTTGCTTGGATGTACTTTCAAGCCGCCACAACCTAATTTTTCGGTAGAGAGGCGGTTCAGATACGCCTCATCGATATCACCAGTTTGATAAACACCGTTGAAGCATGAAGAATCGAAGGATTCGATTTTTGGATTGAGTGCTTTGACTACTGCTTCCAAGTCTTCTAAGTTTTGGAAAACAATGCCGTCCGCGCCAATCTCAGCCGAGATTTCTGCTGCGCTGCGGCCGTTTGCAATCAGTTCTTCACGGGTCGGCATATCGATACCGTACACATTCGGATAGCGCACTTCGGGAGCTGCAGAAGCAATATAGACTTTGCGCGCACCTGCCGCTCGTACCATTTCAACGATTTCACGGCTGGTCGTACCGCGCACGATGGAATCATCCACCAACAAAACGCTTTTGCCGTTAAACTCGGTTTCCATCGGACTGAGTTTTTGGCGTACTGATTTTTTACGCGTTGCTTGTCCGGGCATAATAAATGTACGGCCGATATAGCGGTTTTTAATCAGACCTTCGCGATATGGTTTTTCGAGATGGACGGCAAGCTCCATCGCGCTGGGTCGGCTGGTATCAGGAATCGGCATCACGACATCGATATCGTCGACGGGCAACTCGCGTTTGATTTTTTCCGCCAAAGAAACGCCCATATCCAGACGCGCCTGATAGATGGATACGCCGTCGATGACGGAGTCGGGACGCGCGAAATAGACGTATTCAAAGAGACAAGGGCTGAGTTTGACTTTATCACTGCATTGACGCGACACGATTGAACCGTCAAAGCTGACAAACACGGCTTCACCCGGCTGGATATCGCGTTCCAAGTCATAGGCAAGCGCGTTGAAAGCAACTGATTCAGAGGCAACGGCATACGATTTTTTACCGGATTCATCGGTTTGCGAACCCAATACCAACGGACGGATACCGTGAGGGTCGCGGAAGGCAACCATGCCATATCCGGCAATCATGGCTACAACACCATATGCACCGCGCACTATGCGGTGTACTTCAGAAACGGCGTTGAAAATATTGTCGATGGTGAGTTGATAAGGGGCTGTATTTTTAGAGACTTCGCGGCGTAATTCGTGCGCGAATACATTGAGTAGGACTTCAGAATCGGAGCTGGTATTAACGTGGCGCAGGTGTTTGTTGCATACGTTTTCATACAGCTCTTCGGTATTGGTCAGATTACCGTTGTGTGCCAAAACAATGCCGAATGGGGAGCTGACATAAAACGGCTGGGCTTCTGCACTGCTGCCCGCATTGCCTGCAGTCGGATAGCGGACATGCGCGATGCCGGCATTACCGATCAAGTCGCGCATATTGCGGGTACGGAACACTTCGCGCACCATGCCTTTGCCCTTGTGCATATGAAATATATTGCCTTCGGCAGTAACAATACCTGCTGCGTCCTGACCACGGTGTTGCAACATCTGCAAACCATCATACAACATCTGATTGACCGGCTCATGACTAACCAAACCTAATACACCACACATATCGTGCTTCTCCGAGTTTGAAGATTAAATGGGTAAGCCGTCATTATAAAATAATTTAGATGAGTTTGCTCGAATTGTTAACAATATGATGTCAAATTTACGCAAATAAAAACGGATTCAGACGACCCATAGGCCGTCTGAATCCGTCAAACTCAATCATCCAATTCTTCTACTTCAACTGCTTTACCCGAAAGATGCGGCATTGCAGTATCTTTTCCAGGCAGATAAGGCATTGCAGCATCGGCAAGTGATTCAAAATACGGAATTGTGTGCGAACTTTGCCACTCTTCCGTTTTCGGCAAATCAGTGTGTGAAAAAACCATCACTGCCAGTGTCACCAAAATCACACCTTTCACTGCACCGAATACGCCGCCAAGCAAACGGTTAATGCTTCCCAGACCAACGGCAGACATCAAACTGCTTAATAGCGATCGTGCCAGTTTCTGCAACAGCCATGCCAGAAAAAACACAGCGGCAAAACCCATCGCAACCGCCAAGGAATGCGGCTCAACCGATTTAAAGACCACATCGGCAAACGGCACGGCTAGCGTTCTGGCAGCAATAAACGATACCACCCACGCCACCATCGCCCCTGCTTCGGCAATAATACCCCGTGTCAACGAGATAATGATGCAGATGGCGATGACGGCGGCCACCAACAAATCGGCAACAGGCAAATTACTCACTGGTCACCTGACCGGCAATGCCATGTACACGCAATTTATTCAAATCGCGCTCTGCATCGCGTGCATTTTTATAACTGGCTGATTTCACGCGATACACCTTACCTTTATCGGTCATGACCTCAGTAATGGTCGAATCGATACCTGCGGCTTTCATTTTACGTTGCAGGCTTTGCGCACGTTCTTTTTCAGCATAACCAGCCTGAATAGCGGCTTTTTTCGCAGGCTTGGCTTCTGCTGTTTCTTTTTCAGCTTTAGGTTTGGCTTTTTCAGACGGCTTCTCGGCAGTTTTTACCTTATCGGCTTTTTCTGCTTTGGCCGTTTCTGGTTTAGCCTTTTCATTTTTTGGTTTTTCAACTTTGGCTTCTGCTTTCTTAGCAGGCTCGGCCTTATCTTTTACGCTGTCTTTGCTGTTTTTGGCAGATTTACGCTCGGCAATGGCTTTCTCTGCTTTTTCCAATTGTGCCAATTTATTGCGTTCGGCAGCGGCTTCACGCTCTGCTTTCTCAGCACGCGCTTGAAGTGCGCGTTTTTTAGCTGCCAATGCGTTTTCTTTCTCAGCAGCTTCCTGTTGGGCTTGTGTCTTACGGGCCGCAGCGGCACGTTGTTCAGCCTGACGTTGGCGGCGTTCTTCGGCTCGGCGCTCCGCAGCTTCACGCTTGGCAGCCTCGACGCGTTGAATACGTTCGGACTCTTCCAAGCCTTTAATATTACCGTCATCCAAAGTATCGTTGATCAAAACCAACGGCTCGCCAACATCTTCGGGAGCAGATTCACGGCTTGGCTTCAATACTTCAACCGGCGCATTATCTTCTTCGTCGCCTGCATTTTGCGGTTTATTTGATGCTTCGGCATCCGCATGGCGGGCAGCCTCTTCAGCAGCAGCGACATCCTCTTTATTCGGCTCTAAAACAACGGCCTTGCTCGGCTCGTCAGCCGTTTTGACTTGGCTCTGACCGACAGGCGCTTCTTTAAACGGTGAATTTTTATCGTCGCCGGAAGTCAGCGCCAGACCGAACAGCATACCCGATGCCACCACCAAGCCGGAGGCCAAGACCAAGCGACGGCGGTTGCGACGTTTGAGTCGTTCGTAACCGTCTAAATCGTATCCGTTTGGAGTTTCTTTTTGTTTATTGTCGGACATGATAATTTCCTCGTTAGTGTTCTTTCAAAACAGCCATTACATCGGCAACAGTATGGAATGAGCCGAAAACAACGATTCTATCATTTTCGGTTGCTTTAGCCAAAGCAGCGCGATAGGCAGCAGCGACAGTTTCAAAAACATTTACATTATCGATACCGTGTTCAGCCAGTTTATCTTGCAAAGCCTCCACCGTCATGCCGCGCGGCACATCTAAAGGCGCGATATTCCACTCGTCAAACTGGTCTTTAACGATTTCCAGCACGCCGTCAATATCTTTGTCGGACAACATACTGAATACGGCGGTACGTTTTTGGGCAAAGGCAAGGTTAATCAGGCTGCGGCGCAAAGCACGGGCTGCGTGCGGATTGTGGCCGACATCCAAAACCACCAGCGGACGGCCGGGCAAAACTTGGAAACGGCCAGGATTCTCAACCAACAGCAAACCACGTTTAATCGCGCCGATATCAACCGGCAATTGTTCGTTCAAACATTCCAACACCGTCAATGCACACGCTGCATTGGACAACTGATAGGCACCGCGCAAAGCAGGAAACGGCAAGGAATTGCGGTTACGGCTTTGGCCGTCTGAAGATTGCGGATGGAAGCGGTAATTCCACTGTACGCTTTCCATTGATGCAAAATCAAAATCTCGCTGAACCATCAACAATTTTGCGCCAATTTCTTCTGCGTGTTTAACCAATGATTCAGGAGCAGGATTCTGACCGCATACAGCAGGTTTGCCGCTACGGAACACTCCGGCTTTCTCAAAACCGACCTGCTCGACAGTATCACCCAAAAATGCCTGATGATCCAAATCCACGCTGGTAACAACCGAGCAGTCGCCATCGAATACGTTCACAGCATCCAATCGTCCGCCCAAACCGACTTCCAAAATCATTACGTCCACATTTTCATGCATGAAAATATCGACGGCCGCCAAAGCATTAAACTCAAAATACGTCAGCGAAATTTCGCCGCGCGCCGCTTCGATACGCTCAAATGAGGAAACAATCAATTCATCTGAAACCGGCTGAGTGTTAATGGCGATTCGTTCGTTGTAACGCAGAAGGTGCGGACTGGTCAGCGTACCGACTTTGAAACCGGCTTCTTTATAAATATGTGACAAATAGGCGCATACGGAACCTTTGCCATTGGTACCAGCCACCACGACGACAGGACATTGCGGCACCAAATTCATGCGTTTTTTCACTTCTCCCACGCGTTCCAAACCCATATCGATAAGGCCGGAACTATGGGCAGTCTCCAAATGAGAAAGCCAGTCTTGTAATGTTTTCATTGTATTTATCGCTTCAAAAGGCCGTCTGAAACAGCCGTTTAATCCATATCTGCCACAAGTTCTGCTTTGTCTTCTTTTTCCCGGCACCAGCGCGCCCACACTTTCAGACGGCGGTAAGCATCACGGCCAGCCATATCGGGCAAGATGCAGTGTTTGACTATTTTTCCGTCAACATTCCATTGTAAAAACAAAGCATAAACCGTCAACATACTGCTGTCTTGCAAAACCGCGCTTCTTCCCTCTTCCTCGCCATTCAAGTAAACCGTCGCACGGTATTGGCGGTCGATGATGATTTTTCTGACCGCATTTCGAGTCTGAAAATTAACGCTGCGCCAAGCATAGGCAAAACTGCCGGCCAATGCTACCAAACCCAGCCACATCATCCAGCCGTAAAACTCAACGAGACATAAGGCCAACGCCGAAAGGTGTAAGAAGACAATCAGAATTTTCAAAGAACGCGAGGGCTTTAAGGCCGTCTGAAAACTTCGCACGGCTTTACATCATATTGTCGAAAACAGGCGTAATGTTCAATTCCGCCTCTTCCATATCCAAAACCATATCGTGGATTTCGGTATCGAAAAATTCCCAAAAAGCCTTCAAACTCATGTCTTGCGGCCATTTGCTTTTATCGATGTCCCAGCCTGCCAATTCGGCTTCAAAAATCTGCTGGTAGCGTTCGTCAAAATAAGAAATGACGGATTCGGGTTCGTCAAATTGCGGCACAAGGAATACGGAGCAGTTGGTGCGCAGTTGCTCGACGGTCAGGTCCGGCATATTTTCATCGGCGGATTTCAGCCATTCCAAAAAACGGGCGGTCGGCTTCAGCACGACAGCAGTACGGTCAACAAAATACATTATTTTCAACTTTCAAAATCATTCAAACCGATCATGCCGTCTGAAATTTCAGACGGCCCGAGTTTAATGTGTCATCACCTGTTGCAGGAATTGTTTGGCACGCTCGTGTTTCGGATTGGTAAAAAACTCTTCCGGCGTTTCGTCTTCCAGAATCTGGCCTTTATCGACAAAAATCACACGGTCGGCGACTTCGCGCGCAAAACCCATCTCATGGGTCACACACATCATGGTCATGCCGCTTTCCGCCAAGTCTTTCATCACTTTCAATACTTCGCCGACCATTTCAGGGTCAAGCGCAGAAGTCGGCTCGTCAAACAACATGACGCGCGGCTCCATCGCCAAACCGCGTGCAATCGCCACACGCTGCTGCTGACCGCCGGAAAGCTGACCGGGCAGCGCGTCTTTTTTATGTGCCAAGCCGACACGTTCCAAAAGCTCCATCGCTTTCTTTTCCGCCTCTTCACGGCTTTGGTTTTTCACTTTCATCGGAGAAAGAATGATATTTTCCAAGACAGTCAAATGCGGATACAGATTGAATCCTTGGAACACAAAGCCCACTTCTTCGCGCACTTTGTTCAAATCGGTTTTCGGATCGGCAACATTGATGCCGTCCACCCAAATCTCGCCGCTTTCAATGCGCTCGAGTTGGTTTACCGTACGAATCAGCGTAGATTTGCCACTGCCTGAAGGGCCGCATACAACGACTACTTCGCCTTGCTTGACTTCCAGATTCACGCCGTTGATAACGTGCAAATCTTTAAAATGTTTGTGTACATTTTTGAATTTAATCATTATTTCTTTCCAAACTGCCAAAATTTTCGGGGCTTGAGTTGCGCTTGCCGCTGCCAAAGCAAAGGAATGGCCTTTTCCAGCCAAAAGCGGCAACTGACTATGCCGCCGGAGATTCCGCCTTTATTGTACCGATTGACTTTAAATTGCTCTTCCCTATCAAGACGATGCCCGGTCAATACCCAAACTGCGCCGATAATTACTACTTCAAAACGGTGCCGCTCAGGCGGCATATCCTTACCGGAAAAATACTGCGCCAACTCGTGCCACAAATATGAATCACCCAGAACCCCCGATTGAATAGGAGGTTACTTAAAAATTACCATTACTGTTTCAGACGGCCTTTTGAACCAGATAATTGCTCAATTCCACATATTTCTCAGCGGCAATGTGTTCTGCCCTGTCCTGCGGATTGATGCCGACTGCCTGCAAATCATCATCGCCGGCAAGTTCCTTCAAATTATTGCGTATGGTTTTGCGGCGTTGATGGAAAGCCAGTTTCACCAGTTTGGCAAAATGTTCGAAATCTTCCGCTTTGCCGATGCGGTGTTTCACCGGAATCATGCGTACGACGGCCGAATCCACTTTCGGCGCAGGATCAAAGGACTCGGGCGGTACTTCAATCAACATTTCCATATCGAAGAAATATTGCAACATTACGCCCAGACGGCCATAGTCGTTGGTTTTCGGCTGCGCCACCATGCGTTCGACCACTTCTTTTTGCAGCATAAAGTGCATATCGATCACATCGTCTGCCACTTCGCTCAATCGAAACAAAAGCGGCGTGGAAATATTGTACGGCAGGTTGCCGACAATTTTTTTCTTGCCTTCAATGCTGTTGAAATCAAACTGCAATACATCGCCTTCGTGTATCACCAATTTATCTGCAAACGGCAAGGTTTTCAGACGGCGTACGATGTCGCGGTCGATTTCGCAAACATGCAGGCAGTTGAGTTTTTTCGCCAAAGGCTCGGTAATAGCTGCCAAGCCCGGGCCGATTTCAATCACGATATCATCGGGCTGCGGTCTGACCGCGTTGACAATATCGCTAATAATCCGCGTATCCTGCAAAAAATTCTGCCCGAAGCGTTTCCGGGCCTTATGTTCTTTCATATCTTTCTTCAAGCAAGCCGTTTAAGACAGTATTGTAACTGAAACAGGCGTTTTTGTCGGCACGCTTTCAGACGGCATTTGCCTAATTTTAAGCAAACGGCGGCGCTTCCAAACCCAAAGATTTCAGTAGTTGCGCAGTCTCATAAACCGGCAAACCCATCACACCCGTAAAGCTACCCTGCAAATGCTCGACAAATACGCCGCCCAAGCCCTGAATCCCATACGCACCGGCTTTATCCATCGGCTCGCCGCTGGCAACATAGGCTGCAATCTCCTCAGCCGTCAACGTTTTAAAGCGCACTTCGCTCGTCTGCACCACATCATGGCGCACGCCCTGCCAGTAAACGCATACAGCCGTCAGCACTTGATGCGTCCGTCCGGACAAACGTTCCAGCATATCGACCGCATCCGCCTCGGATTCCGGTTTGCCCAAAATAACCGCACCATCCGCCACCATCGTATCCGCCGTCAATACAGCAAACTCAGGCTCTTGTTCATGAGCAGCAAACCATTGCGCCACCGCCGCCTGATTTTTCTCGCAGGCCATACGGCGCACATACTCTACTGCAGCTTCGCCTTCTTTAGGGGTTTCATCAAGATCCGCAGGAAGGCGGCGTACTGTGAAACCCAAATTTTCCAAAATCTCACGACGGCGCGGACTGCCCGAAGCCAGATAAATTGCGTTCATTGTATTGGTTTTCCTTATTTTGAAATTTTATGCTGGCCGGACAGGCGGACATAATGCGCAGAGGAATACGTCAAAAATTCCTTTTCCTCATCCGTCAGCGGACGCACTTGTTTTACAGGCGAGCCGACGTATAAAAAACCGCTTTCTAAACGCTTGCGCGGCGGCACCAAACTGCCCGCGCCTATCATCACATCATCTTCGACAACCGTATCATCCAAAATAATCGAGCCCATGCCCACCAACACACGATTCCCAATTCGGCAGCCATGCAACATAACCTTATGCCCAATCGTCACATCATCGCCGATAATCAAAGGCGAACCGTCAGGCTTCGCCGCATTCTTATGCGATACATGCAAAACGCTGCCGTCCTGCACATTACTGCGTTTGCCGATAGAAATGCTGTTCACATCGCCGCGCAATACAGCATAAGGCCAAATCGATACATCTTCCGCCAGCGACACTTCGCCAATCACTACTGAAGTCTCATCTACAAAACAAGACTCATCAACCGACGGCACATAATCCAAAAACGCACGAATAGGGTTTGCCATTTCCAATATCCTTTTCTCAAAACCAAAACTGATCAGGCCGTCTGAAAACACGGCGTAAAACGATTTTATACTACAACAATACGAAATCAAGCCAGAAATCATCAAAAGGCCGTCTGAAACAGTTTTCAGACGGCCTTTCATCATAAACCCTTTATCTTGGCTTACCACTATTTATCATTAGCGCCCCAGCTATATTTTATGGAATAATCGCCTTCATTTGATTCTTGGAGAAGCCGATGGACACACGTTCGGGAAATTATGCAGCGCCCCTGCTGGTCGTCGGCTGCGTCGTCTTCGGCTTGGGCAGTTTGATCGTCAAATTTGTCGATGTCGGCTCTTACGCCATCGCATTCTGGCGCTTGCTGATCGCCGCCCCTATATTCTTCCTGCTAGGGCGTTTTTTCAGACAAAAAATGCCCACGAAAAGAAAAACGGTTGGCTACGCAATCTTATCCGGCGTTTTCCTCGCATTCGACCTCGCACTTTGGCACGAAAGCATTCACGCCGTAGGCCCCGGCATTTCAACCTTGCTCAACAGCCTGCAGATTTTCTTTTTAGCCGCCATCGGCTTCTTTTTTTATTCAGAACGTTTAAGCGTCCTGCAAATTTTAAGTTTGATATTGGCCACCATAGGCGTCGCCTTAATCGGCAGTCCAGAGTTCAGCCATAACAACAATGTTGCATGGGGATTTGTCAGCGGCGTAGTGTCCGGTGCCATGCTGGCCCTGTCTATGGTCTTTGTACGCAAAACCCATGAGCAGGAAAAAGTCGGTTTGTTTCCTCTGATGATGATTTTAAGCTTCGGCGGCGCAATGGCGCTGGTCATCCCATCTCTACTATTCGATGCCGCCCATCTATACCCCAAAACTTTAAACGATGTGATTCTAGTCTCCATCTATGGCATCGTCATGCAATGCTTTGCTTGGGCATTAATTGCTTACGCCATCCCGCTTTTATCCTTGTCACTGACCGGCCTGCTACTGCTCTCCGAACCAGTCGCCGCCATGTTGATCGATTATTTCTGGCTGGATAAACCGATTAATACCGTCCAATGGAGCGGCGCCACTTTGACTTTATTGGCGATTTATTTAGGTTCGTTAAAAGACAAAAAATAGATACAAAAAGGCCGTCTGAAAAATTTCAGACGGCCTTTTAATCTGTTATTGCTTATTGGATACTGGTACCGATACGGCTGAGTTCGCCAAAGTTCATCCAAACGAAAAAGGCTTTACCGACGATTAGTTTGTCATCAACAAATCCCCAGTAACGGGAATCGGCGCTATTGTCGCGGTTGTCGCCCATCGCGAAATAACGGCCTTCAGGAACTTTACAGATAAAGCCATTACCGTCTTCTGCATATTCGCAATTTTCCAAACCGCTTGTTTCAAGCGAGTAATTGCTTTCAGGCATCACTTCGGAGATGTATTTGTTCAATACAGCAATAGATACGGAAGGTTGACCGGCCTCTTTGACCACATCAAAGTTTTTGCCGTTCAAGGCAGTATGAAAACGCTCAAGCGTATGAATCATAGACGGATCGGTATCATCTGCGTATTGATAATTGCCGTTTGGTTTTTCGGAAATAATTTCACCATTAACAGTCAAAACCTTATCACGGTATTCCACAACGTCGCCCGGAATACCGACGATGCGCTTGATGTAATTCATCTCAGGCTGAAGTGGATAATTGAACACCACGACATCGCCTCTGGCAATGTTGCCGACAGGGATAATGACCTTATTCAAAATCGGCAGGCGGATACCGTAAGAAAATTTGTTCACCAAGATAAAATCGCCTTTGACCAAGCCCGGACGCATGGAGCTGGACGGAATTTGGAATGGCTCGGCAATAAAGCTGCGCAACACAAAGATAACCAAGATGATGGGAAAAAAACCGCCCATGTAGTCGGTAAAATGCGCATTGTCTTCGCCGGTCTCGCTTTTTTTCAGACGGCCTTTATGGATTGCCCAAACAATACAGGTGAACACGACAAACGCCAGCAATACGGCGGTAAAGCTCATAAACTCGGACAAAATGCCGAATACGCCGACCATGCACAAGAGATAACTCCATTGCAGGCTGGAGCTCCATTCGCCGTTTTCCTGACGCTCTTTGCTGCTTTTGAAGTTGAGGACCAAACCGGCCAGCAGTACAACGATTGCGCCTAAAGTCAGATTTATACTCATTATTTGTCGCTCACTTGCAGAATCGCCAAGAATGCGCTTTGCGGGATTTCCACGTTGCCCACTTGTTTCATGCGGCGCTTACCTGCTTTTTGTTTTTCAAGAAGTTTTTTCTTACGCGTAATATCGCCGCCGTAACATTTCGCCAAAACGTTTTTACGCAATGCTTTGACGTTCTCACGGGCGATAATCTGGCTGCCGATGGCGGCTTGGACGGCGATGTCGAACATTTGGCGTGGAATCAGCTCGCGCATTTTCGCTGCCAGTTCGCGGCCTCGGTGAACCGCGCTTTGACGGTGCACAATCAGGCTCAGGGCATCGACTTTTTCGCCGTTGACCATGATGTCGAGCTTAATCAAATCAGACGGTTGGAATTCTTTGAAATGGTAGTCCAGCGAGGCATAGCCGCGCGAAGTCGATTTAAGCTTATCGAAGAAGTCCATGACAACTTCGTTCATCGGCAAATCATAAGTCAGCATGACTTGGCGGCCCATGTATTGCATATTAACCTGAACGCCGCGCTTTTGGTTACACAAAGTCATAACGTTACCGACATATTCCTGCGGCACGAGGATGGTCGCAGTGATAATCGGCTCGAGAATGGTTTCGATGGTGCTGATTTCAGGCAGTTTGGACGGGTTTTCAACTTCGATTTTCTCGCCGTTTTTCAACACAACTTCATAAACCACCGTTGGCGCAGTGGTAATTAAGTCCATGTCGAACTCGCGCTCCAAACGCTCCTGCACGATTTCCAAGTGTAACAGGCCCAAGAAGCCGCAACGGAAGCCGAAACCCAATGCTTGGGAAACTTCAGGCTCAAATTTCAACGAAGCATCGTTCAGCTGCAATTTTTCCAACGCATCGCGCAAAGCTTCGTAGTCGTGGCTTTCCACCGGATAAAGGCCTGCAAATACCTGGCTTTGTACTTCTTGGAAGCCGGGCAACGGCTCAGAGGCAGGGTTGGCAACCAAAGTAACCGTATCGCCGACTTTTGCCTGACCCAATTCTTTTACGCTGGTAATCAAAAAGCCTACTTCGCCGGCTTTTAGTTCTTGTTTTTGAACCGATTTCGGCGTAAATACGCCCAGCTGCTCAACCTGCGTTTCCGCCTTGGTGCTCATAAAGCGCACTTTGTCTTTCAGCTTGATGGTGCCGTTTTTCACTCGAATCAGCATGACCACGCCGACATAGTTGTCAAACCATGAATCGACAATAACCGCTTGCAACGGCGCGTTTTCGTCGCCGGTCGGTGCGGGGATTTTGGCAACGATTTCTTCCAAAACGTCTTCCACGCCGATGCCGCTTTTGGCTGAACATTGCACCGCGCCGACGGCATCGATGCCGATGATGTCTTCAATTTCCTGCTCCACGCGTTCGGGTTCTGCGGCAGGCAAGTCGATTTTGTTCAAAACGGGCACGACTTCTACGCCCAAATCAATCGCGGTATAGCAGTTCGCCACGGTTTGCGCTTCTACACCTTGAGACGCATCGACCACCAAAAGCGCACCTTCACAAGCCGACAGCGAACGGGATACTTCGTAAGAGAAGTCGACGTGTCCCGGAGTATCAATCAGATTGAGCTGATACACCTGCCCATCGCGTGCTTTATAGTTGAGCGCGGCGGTTTGCGCTTTAATGGTAATGCCGCGCTCTTTTTCGATGTCCATAGAGTCGAGCACCTGCGTACTCATTTCGCGCAAATCCAAACCGCCGCAGTATTGGATAAAACGGTCGGCAAGCGTCGATTTACCGTGGTCGATGTGGGCAATAATGGAGAAATTCCGTATGTTTTTCATATTGTTATTAAGATAAATGCAATTAAAGTCGGAAAGGCCGTCTGAAAAAACAGGGATTCGGTTTTCAGACGGCCTTAGAATAAGGTTGAATCGTTCCGTATTCTAACGGAAATTCAACGTTTCTGCATGATTTTATAGCGATTTGACAATCTCGGTCACCATCTTCGCAGAGCTGACGGCCGCTGTTTTCAAAAACTCTTCAAATCTGATGTCCGCTTTCTCATCTGCCGAATCGGATACGGCGCGAATAATCACAAACGGCACTTCCAACTGGTGACAAGTCTGCGCAATCGCCGCGGCTTCCATTTCCACTGCTTTTACGTCAGGGAAATGGCTGCGGATTTCCACAACACCTTCGCTACTGTGCACAAAACGGTCGCCACTGACGATCAAGCCTTGCGTTACGGACGCACCTTCAAACACTTGCGCCGCCTTTTCTGCTTGGCGAATCAAGTTCTCATCCGATGCAAACACAGCAGGAAGTTGCGGTACTTGCCCCCAAACATAACCAAAAGCCGTTACATCAACATCATGATGCGCCACAGTTTCGCCGATAACCACATCGCCAACCTTCAGGCCCTTGCCCAAACCGCCTGCACTGCCGGTATTAATAACACAATCCGGTACAAACTGATGAATGACCCAAGAAGTCGAAACCGCTGCATTAACCTTACCGATACCGCTTAAAACCAATACCATGCGTTTTCCGGCCAACTCGCCTTCATACGCAGAGAATTTACCGAAGGATACATGCTTGACATTGGCCATGCTTTCACGCAAAAGCTCGATTTCCTGTTCCATTGCGCCGACCACGGCAATTGTTTGTACTGACATCTCGTTACCTTTCCATTCACTAATTGGGCAACATTATAACAGCAGAATTTAAAATCACAGGGATACTGAAAAATCTGCTATATTCCCAGAACGACACTCAATTTAAAACAGATTGACGCTCGAGCTGGCAAACAGCAAATAATGGTTGCTTCTGTTATAATTATTCTCAATGAAATAACTTAATATTAACTATCTGAATTCTTATGTTTGACGAAAATACTCCGGGTGCAAAAGAAGAATTGTTCGCTTGGCTACACCATATGAACACATACAAAGGCTCCGACCTTTTCATTACCACCAATTTCCCGCCGGCCATGAAAGTGGACGGCAAAATTACGCGACTGAGTGATGAGCCGTTGAGTGCTGAAAAATGTATGGAAATCGCTTTTTCGATTATGTCTTCCAAACAAATCGAAGAATTTTCTTCCACCAACGAATGCAACTTCGCCATCAGCCTGCCCGATACCAGTCGCTTCCGTGTCAATGCCATGGTTCAACGCGGTGCAACAGCTTTAGTGTTCCGCTCCATTACCAGCAATATCCCGAAATTTGAAACGCTCAATCTGCCCCCTATTCTGAAAGACATCGCCCTCAGAAAACGCGGCCTGATTATTTTTGTCGGTGGTACAGGTTCGGGCAAGTCCACTTCTCTCGCCTCCCTTATCGACTATCGAAACGAAAACAGCTTCGACCACATTATCACCATCGAAGACCCGATTGAGTTTATCCACCAACACAAAAACTGCATCATCACCCAACGAGAAATCGGCGTAGATACCGAAAATTGGCCGATTGCGCTGAAAAACACCCTGCGCCAAGCACCGGATGTTATCTTGATTGGCGAAATCCGCGACCGCAAGACCATGGACTACGCTATTTCCTTCGCGGAAACCGGCCATTTGTGTATGGCGACACTACATGCCAACAATACCAACCAAGCGCTCGACCGCATCATCAACTTCTTCCCCGAAGAGCGCCGTACCCAGTTGCTGACAGACTTGTCGCTCAACCTGCAAGCCTTTATTTCACAAAGACTGATTCCCCGTGAAAGCGGACGGGGTCGTGTGGCGGCGGTCGAAGTTTTGCTCAATTCGCCGATTATCGCCGACTTGATTCAAAAAGGCGAAGTCCACAACATCAAAGAAATGATGAAAAAATCAACCGGCATGGGCATGATCACTTTTGACCAAGCCTTGTATGATTTGTATGAAAACGGCGATATCAGCTATAAAGACGCCATTAAAAATGCCGACTCCTCCCATGACTTGCGCCTAGACATTCAATTACGAAGCCGTCGTGCGCAAAATGCCGGTCCGGATTTAGAATTGATTTAACGTCTTCAAAGCATAAAAAAGGCCGTCTGAAACCTTACTACGAGTTTCAGACGGCCTTTATTCCATCAAATAATCAAGCCTGTTTCAATTTTGCATCGGCATCACGCAATGCAGTACGCAGACCTTCCTCGATAACCGGATGGTAAAACGGCATATCCAGCATTTGCGGAATCGTCATCTTCATTTGATGCGCCCAAGCCATCAAGTGTGCCAAATGTTCGGCAGCAGGGCCGACAACTTCCGCACCAATGAAACGGCCGGTCGCTTTCTCAGCATACAAACGCATATGGCCTTTGTTGACCAACATAACGCGGCTGCGGCCTTGATTTCGGAAGGAAACCTCGCCGATGACAAACTCATCAGGCTGATATTTCGCCGTAACTTGCGCGTATTTCAAGCCGATAGTGGCAATTTGCGGACTGGTGAATACCACGCCGATTACGCTACGGCGCAAACCGCCCTCAATATTCGGGAAAATAGCGGCATTGTGGCCGGCAATTTTGCCTTGGTCGGAAGCTTCATGCAGCAGAGGCAATTGATTGGACGCATCGCCTGCGATAAAGATATGCGGAATGCTGGTTTGCATGGTCAACGGATCGGCAACAGGCACGCCACGCGCATCTTTTTCGATATTCAGGTTTTCCAAACCGATATTGTCCACGTTCGGACGGCGACCGGCGGCAGCCAAAGCATATTCGGCATGGAACACACCTTTTTCGCCATCTTGTTCCCAATGAACTTCAACATTACCTTCTGCATCCAATTTGACTTCGGTTTTGGCATCCAAATGCAAAGTCAACTCTTCACCAAAAACGGTTTTGGCTTCTTCAGCGACAACAGGATCGGAAATACCGCCAATCGCACCGGCTACGCCAAAAATCTCAACTTTTACGCCCAAACGGTGCAAAGCCTGACCCAACTCTAAGCCGATTACGCCAGGGCCGAACACGGCCACACTCTTAGGCAAGGTATCCCAAGAAAAAACATCATCGTTCACAATCAAGCGATCGCCTAAAACTTCCCACTGTGGGAAAATCACAGGGCGCGAACCGGTGGCAATCACAAAACTTTTTGCAGTAATTTGAGTGTGGTCATCAATTTGGACGGTGTGTTCATCAACAAATTTTGCCGTACCCATAATGCGCTTGTCGGCAGGCCACTCTTCTACATCGCTGACTACAAAACCGACAAAACGGTCGCGTTCGGACTTCACGCGGTGCATGACTTCTTCGCCGTTTACCGTTACGCTGTCTTTATCCAAATGCACGCCAAACGGATCGGTATGCAGAGCATGATGGCGCGCTTCCGCAGCCGCAATCAGCAATTTGGACGGCATGCAGCCGACACGTGCACAAGTTGTTCCGAATACATTGTTTTCAATCAGGTAAACATTGTCTGTATGAAGTCGGGCATTGCGAAATGCGCCCATACCGGCTGTACCGCCACCCAGTACTACCACATCTGCTTGAATCTTTTTCATATTTTATCCTTACTGTCTATATCCAAACCGATATTGCCATCAGGTTATCCGTTTTCAGACGGCCTAAACTTCATAAACTATCAAAATCTAAAAATTAATAGCCAATACCTAAATATCGATTTAAAACAATAATCTCAAATTCTACTTGTAAATATAGAGTTATTCAGAACGCCGATTTGCAAACGTCGTTTGAATAACTCTATATTTGGGTCTTTCAGACGGCCTTTTCAAGCCGTCTTAAGCATACAGGCAATTAGTTTTTAGCCAAGTAAGCTTCCAAGTCTTCGCTGCCGCCGATGTATTTGCCGCCGATGAATACTTGAGGAGCAGTCATCTTGCCGGTAATAGCGCGTACGGAAGTAACAGTTGCATCTTTGCCCAATACGATTTCTTCATAAGACAAGCCTTTGTCTTGCAGAGCTTTTTTAGCTTTAGCACAGAATTGGCAGCCAGGTTTGGTGAAGATGGCAACAGACTCTTGAGCTTTCCACTCAGGAGCAATAAATTTCAACATAGTGTCAGCGTCAGACACTTTGAAAGGATCGCCTGGTTCTTCAGGTTCGATAAACATTTTTTCAACCACGCCGTCGTTAACCAGCATGGAGTAACGCCAAGAGCGTTTACCGAAGCCCAAGTCTTCTTTGCCAACCAACATGCCCATGCCTTCAGTGAATTCACCGTTGCCATCAGGGATCATGTAGATGTTGTTGGCTTCTTCTTCAGCAGCCCAAGCGTTCATTACGAAAGTGTCGTTTACAGATACGCAGTAGATAGCGTCAACACCGTTTTCTTTGAACGCGCCAAACAATTCGTTGTAGCGTGGCAGGTGAGAAGAAGAGCAAGTTGGAGTAAATGCGCCAGGCAGAGAGAACACGACTACTTTTTTGCCTTTGAACAAATCATCAGTAGAAACATCTTTCCAAGTGTCGCCAACGCGAGTGTGGAATACTACGGAAGGTACTTTTTGACCGGTACGATCTTGCAAAGCCATTTTTAAGCTCCTTAAAAATTCGGGTTTGAGAAATGAATCAATGCTTGCATTCTAATGCAGGCCTATCGATTTGTATAATTTATAGTTCAAATAATATTAATTACATCAAACTATCAATTCAATTAAACCGAAAACAGCTGTTTCTTTAAATGGAGGCCGTCTGAAATAAAACAAGTACCTGACTGAAATTATTTTTTAGGTAAGGGCTGAACGGGAGAATCCGAAGCCACAATTTCACCGATGGCTGTTTCCGCAATATCCTTCAAAACATAGCGGTCTTTATCCGGCATGTCTGTCGGTTTGTATTGAGGCGAGAAATCCAAACGGATACGGATTTTCTTCATAGAAACAATACGCCATAAAGACTGAAACAGGTTTACCTCCGCATAGGATGGCAGATCCGTCCGTTGTCCTTCGCCATCATAATATCGCAAAGTTACTGCCTGAATCGGCGCTTTCGCATCAATAGCCGATTGAAACAGGGCTGCTTTAAACGGCAAAATACCCAAGCCAGAAGAAGTGCGTGCCTCGGGAAAGAAACTGACATTTTGCCCTGCTTTCAATGCCGCACAAATCGCCTGATTAATCGGCTCGATATCACGGCGGGAATTGCGCTTAATAAACACCGTGCCGGCATTTTTACCCATTTTCCCCAAAACCGGCCAGCCGCTAATTTCCTGTTTCGCAATAAAACTGCTCGGATAAACGGCACTCATGGCAAAAATATCCAACCAAGACACATGATTGGCCACCACCAAAGTACCGCTCACATTTCCTTGCGGCGGTACGCCGATTTCCAATTCGATATCCAAAGCATCCAACGCACCTTTTCCCAAAACAACCACAGCGTGATTGCGTTCCTCTGCATTGTTGCCATCGATGGCACGCAAATCCCGACCGGTTCTGAATAACCAAGCTGCCAAACGGCAAAGTCTGCCCAGTCGTTTAAAAAAAGGAGCTTTTTGTTTAGACATAAAATTTCTTCTGTATTGTGTTCATTATTTTCAGACGGCCTCTGACATTTAAGGCCGTCTGAAACTATTTCTGGCAATTTGGACAATAAAATGTTCCACGCTGCCCCAAAGTTTCTTTAAAAATCAGCCCACCACATTGGACACAAGGCTCATTGTGACGGCTATAGACCGTATACTCCTGCTGAAAGTAGCCGCTTTTTCCATCGCTATTAACGAAGTCTCGCAGCGTACTGCCGCCGGTTTCAATCGCCCTTTGCAGAACCGCTTTAACGGTTTCCACCAATAATGCGCATTCTTTTTTGGTCAGTTTATTCGCCGGACGCAATGGCGAAATACCTGCCTTAAACAGACTTTCATTCGCATAAATATTGCCAACGCCAACCACCACCGCATTATCCATCAGCGCTAATTTAACTGCTCGCTTTTGGTTTTTCAATTTCTGATACAGGTAATTTGCATCAAAATCGTCCGAGAGCGGCTCCGGCCCCAGTTTTTCCAACAGCGGATGATGCTCGGCAATACCCTCATACCACAATACCGCACCAAATTTACGCGGATCGTGATAACGCAATACGGTACCGTCATCAAATACAAAATCCAAATGATCGTGTTTATCTGGTGTGGCGATACGCTCATCATCGGCGGTAAAAATCCGCAAACTGCCGGACATACCTAAATGAATAAGTAAAATACCTGTTTCAAAAGTAATAATCAAATACTTCGCACGACGGTTGCATGCCAAAATTTTGCGCTCGGCCAAAATTTGCGCCAAGTTTGGATGAATAGGCCATCTCAATTTAAACTGGCGAATAATGACTTTTTCTATCTTTTTGCCATCAATATGCGGCGCGATTCCGCGTAAAGTCGTTTCCACTTCAGGTAATTCAGGCATCATTAGTCTCCAAATTCATCATTATATATAGGCCGTCTGAAAACTATTCAGCCAAACGTGCCGTACTTAAAGCAACCGTATTGCCATCGAATGCAGATTCCAATTCAGGCAAAGGATGGACACCAATTAAATGTTTCGTTAAAACCACACCATAAACCGCCGCACATTGAGGCCACCACCTATCCCCCGCCTTTTCCATAAACCGCCAAAACCGCAAAGCAGATGGCGAATTCACAGCAGGCAGATAATCCATAAATTGCCCATATTCCATTTCGAAACCAATAGCGGCAATTTTTCGTTTCATCTCAGCCAGAGCCAAGCATTGAGATTTCATAGGTAGTCTTTTGCCATCAAACCACGAGCTTAATCCCCACAAAGATTTAGGGTTAAACCCCGTCAAAATCAACCTGCCCTCGGGTTTTAATATCCTAAATGCCTCTTGCAACACCAAATCGGCAGATGAAATTTCCAAAAGATGGGGCATCAATAATACATCCACAGAATGCGTTTCAAATGCCAACATTTCAGCATCCATCCGCACATCGCGCGGCACCACAATCATATTTTCAGACGGCCTTTGCCATATACCGCCTAATTGAACTGTCACTTGGCCATTCAAATATTGCAAATGCCGTCTGAAAAAATCCGCCTCTTTTTGTGCAAGATATTGTCCCATTGGCGTTTGCATAAAAAAAGTTTCCATTAAATGCCCCCTATGCATCCCGACTTGTGTGACAGAATTTTAACACCACGACCACATCATACAAGCAAATTCCCTGCTCGACTTGACGATTGAATGCTGAAACGATACCATCGAAAAGACGAAATTTTATTATATATTTGATAACTCTATTTACTATGGCAAAACTAAAAACCATCGCTCTGACCGTTTCAAGCCTGTCGGCAGTTTCCGCCACAGCCTACGCGCAAAACGCCACGCCCAACCAAGTCGGCATGGCCATGATGCGTCTCAACTCCTCCCTGCTCGACCAAGCCAAAGCACAAACCTTCGGCTCTGGTAGCTTGTGGGCATCGTTGCGTAAAGACTTCCGCATCAACGAAGTCAATACAGAACTGGTTCGCCGCCATGAAAACAAATTTGCTGCAAACAGTGCATATTTCGACCGCACCATCTCCCGCAGCAAACCTTATATGTACCATATTGCCAATGAAGTTAAAAAACGCAATATGCCTGCTGAAATCGCTTTGCTGCCTTTCATTGAAAGCGCATTCGTAACCAAAGCCAAATCACATGTCGGCGCATCCGGCCTGTGGCAATTTATGCCGGCTACCGGCCGCCACTTCGGCTTGGAAAAAACGCCTTTGTATGACGGCCGCCACGACGTTTACGCCGCTACCGATGCCGCATTGAACTATCTGCAATACCTGCACGGTATGTTCGGCGACTGGTCTTTGGCCCTTGCCGCTTACAACTGGGGCGAAGGTAACGTCGGCCGCGCCGTAAACCGCGCCCGTGCGCAAGGTTTGGAGCCGACATACGAAAACCTGCGTATGCCGAACGAAACACGCAACTACGTTCCAAAACTTTTGGCCGTCCGCAACATCGTTGCCAACCCGCAAACTTTCGGCATGAATATCAGCGAAATCAGCAATCAGCCGTATTTCAAATCTGTCAGCATCGACAAACCTATTGATAACAGCACAATCGCTCGCTTTGCAAACATCAGCGAAAGCGAACTGTTGGCACTCAACCCAGGTTTCAATGCCCCAGTATTTATCCCTAAAAACAACCGTCGTCTGTTGTTACCGGTTTCTGCGGTTTCTGCATTTGAAAAGAACTACCGCAATGCCAATCCAGATACCCTGATATCTTGGGATATTTATACCTCTTTGGGCAACAAAAAACTTAATGCCATCGCCAACGATACCGGCATGAGCGTAGCCGAACTCAAACGCCTCAACGGCCTGAGCGGTAGCGCCATTTCTGAAGGCCGCAGCATTTTGGTGGCTAAAAACTCAGCTACCCCAAGCCAAGACATTATTAACTTTATCGACAAAGACAATACGCCGGATACTTACCAATCCAATATGCCGGCCATGTCTCCGATTATTGCTTCCAACGTAGCAGAACCGGTTAAAGTCGCTCAAAATACCGTGACCAATATTGTTTCTCCTATTGTTCCACAGTCCAGCAAACCGGTTGACTTTATTGCACGCAGCAAAGCTGAAAACGTTACTTCCGTAGCGGTAACAGAAACCAAGGCGCAGCCTCAAGTTGCAAATGCGGATGTAGCCGCCCCTGTTGTAGCCATGCCCCATACTACTTCTGATCCTGCTGCTACAAATGTTGCAGAAGCACCCAAAGCAGCTATCCCTGCCGACTTGACTGCACCGACTGTTGCCGCAAACGATGTAGCCCCTGCTCTAGCAGTTGAATCTGTTGCTGCTGCGCCGGTTCAAGAAGAGCATGATGACCTGATGGCTTTGGTACAAAGCCGACCTGCGGAGGAACCTGCAGCGACTGTCGCTGAAGCAACTCCTGAAGCCAAACAAGTTCAAACTGTTGTCACTGCCGAAAGTGCTCGTGCCGCACGTATCGCAGCCAATACCGCTAAACAACAACGCCGCATCAATGCGCGTCTTGCCCGTGTAAACGGTCAACAAAACACACAAACTGCAGCACTTGAAGCAGGCACACACCGCGTGGCAGATGGCGATACGCTGTTTAACATCTCCAAACGTTACAACTTGAGCGTAGCTGATTTGATTATTGCCAACAACATCAAAGGCAACAATATCAAAAAAGGCCAAATCCTTCGGGTCACAGCTGCTCCTGCAAAAGTCCGCAGCAACCCGATTCAAAACGTTTCCTACACTGTACGCAAAGGCGATACTTTGAACACCATCGCCAACCGTTTCAATGTTGATGTTAATGATATCCGCCGTTGGAACCGCAATACCCGTACTGTGACTCCTGGTCAACGTTTGAAACTGATCGGTAGCTAATACTTGCTTCAAAACAAAGGCCGTCTGAAACATTCAGACGGCCTTTTCTTTATGATAAATAATAAATTCAATTTTTAAAAACAAAATAGCTATCTCTTCAAGCCATAAATATCTATGCAATAACTACCACATAGAAAAAAGAGTGTGCAAAAACACACTCTTTCTCAAACAGATTGCCATCAAATTTTACTCTTAACACCTGCATTCAAACATATAAATTCTGTATAAACATCATTATGCCGGTGAAAAAGCATCACAGAAGAAGGCATCTTCCGGTAAAGCACATTTTTGAGTCAGCAAACTTTGTGCACTCTCGATCATAGCTGGTGACCCGCAAGCATAAACTTCATATTGGCTCAAATCAGGATAATTTTGTGCGGCAACATTTTGCACGTATCCATTCTCCCCTTTCCAATCGGAATCAGGCTTAGAAAGAACAGGCGAGAATTTTGCATTTTTCAGACGGCCTATTAATGCTTCTGCTTCTTCCAATGCGTACAAATCCTCCTGCTGACGTGCCCCCCAGTAGAAATGAACCGGACGTTCGCTATTCTGATGAATCAAATCAAGCAAAATACTGCGGATAGGTGCGTAACCTGTACCCGTTGCCAACAAAACAATCGGTTTATCGCTGTCCTTTTGCAAAGTAAACGTACCCAATGGACCTTTAACGCGGACAATACCTTTTTCTTTGACTTTCGGCTCGGCACCAAAAATCATTTCCGAACATACGCCGTTTTCACGTTTACGGATATGCAGTTCCAAAACACCTTCTTGGTCAGGCGAATTGGCGATTGAATAGCTGCGGCTGATATTGCCGGGAAGCAGCAAATCAATATATTGTCCGGCATAAAATGCAAATGACGGCACTTTAGGTAAAGCCAACCTCAACAAAGCAACATCATGTTTGATTTCAATCGTTTCGATGCGTACAGGCAAAGTGCGCACCGGCAAAGCATTTGGATTAAACCCCGGCACATTGATTTTCAGGTTGCTCTTCGCAGTAGTACAGCACAATAACACTTTACCCTGCGCTTTTTCTTCGGCGCTGATGGCTTTATCAATATGATCGCCCATTTCAAATTCGCCACTCATCAACTCGGCCTTGCATTGTCCGCAGGCACCACTTTTACAAGAATGGGGCAGATTTAAATTTTGACGGGTCGCGGCAGCAAGAACGGTTTCATCCTCGTTTGCCGTAAATGTGATTTGATCTGATAAGGTAATAGTATGTGTCATGGTATTTTAGAATAGTTTTAAAATCAAAAATAAAGGCCATCTGAAAATAAACCTGTTTTCAGACGGCCTGTCCTATCTATCAAGCTAATTTGGCTTTAATCAGCTCTTGAACTTGAGCCGGATTAGCCTTGCCTTTACTTGCTTTCATCACTTGGCCGACAATCGCATTCAAGGCTTTTTCATTGCCGGAACGGAATTGTTCAATGGCTTTCGCATTGTTTGCCAACACTTCGTCCACCATCGCTTCAATTGCACCAGTGTCAGTAATTTGTTGCAAACCATGTTTCTCGATAATTTCGGCAATACCTGCTTCAGGCTCGGCCCACATTGCTTCAAAAGCTTTTTTCGCCAATTTGCTGCTTAATGTTCCATCCGCAACTTTAGCAACCAACTCAGCAAGGCGTGGAGCTGTAATCGGGCTTTCAGCCAATTCCAAACCTTCTTTGTTCAAGGTGGCAGCAAGCTCGCCGTTCATCCAGTTTGCAGTCAATTTACCTTGGCCACAGGCTTTGGCTGCTTCTTCAAAGTAGGCAGCTTGAGCGCGACTGGCAGTCAACAGACGTGCATCATAGTCAGATACGCCGTAATCGGCGACAAAACGCGCCGCCATTTCATGCGGCAACTCAGGCATTTGCTCTTTGGCTTTTTGCAATTGGCCGTCTGAAATAATAACCGGCAGCAAATCCGGATCCGGGAAATAGCGGTAATCGTGCGCATCTTCTTTCAAACGCATCACACGGGTTTCGCCTTTTTCAGGGTCAAACAGCATGGTTGCCTGCTGTACTTTACCGCCGTCTTCCAAGATTTCGATTTGCGCTTCCACTTCATAATTGATGGCTTGTTCCAAGAAGCGGAAAGAGTTGAGGTTTTTGATTTCACGGCGTGTACCGAACTCTGCCTGACCTTTTGGACGTACAGAAACGTTGGCATCGACGCGGAACGAGCCTTCCGCCATATTACCGTCGCAAATATCCAGCCAAGTTACCAAACCGTGCAACGCTTTAGCGTATGCCACCGCTTCGGCAGCGGAACGCATTTCCGGCTCGGAGACAACTTCCAACAAAGGCGTACCGGCACGGTTCAAGTCAATACCGGTGGCACCGTTCAAACCTTCATGTACGGATTTACCCGCATCTTCTTCCATGTGCGCACGGGTAACATTGATGGTTTTAACTTCATCGCCTACTATGATTTCCAGTTTGCCGTGTTCCACAATCGGCAAATCCAACTGGCTGATTTGATAGCCTTTTGGCAAATCAGGATAAAAATAGTTTTTACGGTCGAACACGTTTTTCTGATTGATTTTCGCATCCAAAGCCAAACCGAGTTTGATGGCTTTTTCGACGACTTCGCGGTTCATTACCGGCAATACGCCCGGCAACGCACACTCAACCACGCTGGCGTGAGCATTAGGCTCGGCACCGAATGCAGTGGATGCGCCGCTGAAGATTTTGGATTGGGTGTTGAGTTGGACGTGGATTTCCAGTCCGATTACGGTTTCCCAAGTCATAAGGGTCTTTCTGTCGAAAAAAAGTTAATCGGTTAAATGAGTGATTCGTTTTTCAGACGGCCTGAATAAGAAATCCATAAGAGGCCGTCTGTAAGATAAGTTTATTTCCTGCGGCGTTGGAACCCGGGAAGTTGCCAATGGAAACGGTATGCAGTCAGACGAAACAACAATCCGCCGGCAAAGAGCAGGTTTAACGTAAAAATATTAATCCAGCCCAAATGCCCGAACAGATAAATCAGCCCGCCAATCAAAATGGCTACGCTGCCGTAAAGGTCGGTGCGCAAAATCATCGGCACATCATTGACCAAAATATCGCGCGCAATACCGCCGCCAACGGCAGTCACAAAAGCCAAAGAAATAACGCCAAACAAATTGAGCTGCAAGGCCATACCGATTTGTGCGCCGGTAATGCTGAAAGCTGCCAAACCGATGGCATCGGCAATAATAAAAGCAGCGGCCAAATAGGTGCTGCGATAGCGTTGTACCCTTATCAACCATGCAATGGCAAGCGTGGCAAACACAACAATCAACGCATCGGTTTTCAAAAACACTTGCGGAATCCGGCCGACCAAACCATCGCGTATCATGCCGCCGCCAACAGCCGTCAGTAACGCAGTAATGACGACACCGAGTACATCCAATTGCTTGTTGTAGCCGACCAAATAGCCGGAAATGGCAAACGCAGCTGTCCCAATGATTTGAATGAAGTCGGTTGTATTCATATATATGTTTTATTCATCAGATGATAGTTTATTTTATAGGAGCTAAACCATTTCTTATTTGCTCTTCGATTTCATCTAACATCTGATAACGCTTACGATACATAGACCGTTTTTTGCTTTCGATTTCCTCAAAATCTTTACGCACCGGCTCTTTTGGAAGATGCCATAATCCATCAACACCCTTTTGAGCACCATGCTCCTGCCAAAATTGGTCATAGTTCATTTTGACACGTTTCTTCAAGCGCCAACGTAGCTTAACTTGCCTATCTTGTGTGATACCAATCACACCATCCAGCTTTAATGCAATAGCAAAATATTGCAATGCATGCACCATCAATTGCTGAGGACGCAATCCATGTAGCTTCTTAGTTAAAACCCTTACAGTATCTTTCGCCTCTTCTCCTGCTGGTCCCTGAAGGGAGGCTGCAAGCAGCATATTATTTACAAAGGCGAATGTTGTCATATACAGACGTCTTCTATTGCTTTCTCGTAAAGAAAGAGACCACATCCCCTCATCAACGCAATTGTCATTTCGGTTAAGCCAAATCTCAAGGCCGTCTGAAGGTTTTGCCAAAACAATATGAAAGGAACGGGTTTTCATACCCATTACTCTTTCTTTTCCAAACAGCTTTTCTGCAGCCTCAAAATCTGACTGCATAATTTTTAACCTATCTTGACCACTAAGTTTCTTATCAACAAACTCATGTATCAAAGGATAGGCATCTTGGGGCATTTGACTAAAAAAACTTTGGCATATTTCCGAAGCATTTACAAACTGCTCAAATGCCTTAATTTCTTTACGATACCACAATGTTCGCAATGTAAATTTTAAATGTTGCGTTTTAAACTTTGGCGCATTCTGATAAACAGTTTTAAATCCCGGAAAAGAAAACTTTTCAGGCATATAGGCTCCCTACTCTTATTCCGGCGCTTTAGTGTGCCAATCGCTGTTCAGTTGAACCTGATGTGCGGCACCCAAAATTTTGGCTTCGGAGAAATAGTTGCCGATAAATTGCACACCAATCGGCAGGCCGTTTGCGCTGAAACCGGCAGGCAGAGTCAGTGCAGGCAAACCGGCAAGGTTTACGGCGATGGTGTAAATATCGGACAAGTACATTTGCACAGGGTCGTGAATGTCGCTGCCGAGTTTAGGCGCGGCAGTCGGCGCAGTCGGCGCCAAAATGAAATCACATTGACCAAAGGCCGTCTGAAAATCATTGGCTACAAGGCGGCGCAGTTTTTGCGCTTTCAAGTAGTACGCATCGTAGTAACCATGACTCAATACATAAGTACCGATCATGATACGGCGCTTAACCTCACTGCCGAAACCTTCGGCACGGGTGTTGCTGTACATTTCTTCAAGGTCGCCGAATTGCGCTGCACGGTGGCCGTAACGTACGCCGTCGAAACGGGACAAGTTGGTACTTGCTTCTGCAGAGGCGAGAACGTAATAAGCGGGAATCGACAATGATGTTTGCGGCAGGGAAACTTCAACAGTCTCCGCTCCTTGTGCTTTGAGCAAATCGATAACGCTTTGCAAGGCCGTCTGAACATCGGCATCCGCGCCTTCACCGAAATATTCTTTAGGCAAACCGATTTTCAAACCTTTGAGCGGCTTGTCTAAATCACGTGTGTAGTCTTCTTTGTCACGCTCCAAACTGGTGGAATCGCGCTCGTCAAAGCTGGCCATGGCGTTCAACAAAATCGCACAGTCTTCGGCCGTTTGCGCCATAGGGCCGGCTTGGTCGAAGCTGGAAGCATAGGCAACCATACCGAAACGTGAAACCGTACCGTAAGTCGGCTTGATGCCGGTAATACCGCAATGCGATGCAGGCTGACGGATAGAACCGCCGGTATCCGAACCCAACGCAGCCGGTGCCAAACGAGCCGCAATCACGGCAGCCGAACCGCCTGACGAACCGCCGGGAACATGTTCAAGATTCCATGGGTTTTTGGTTGCGCCGTAGAACGAAGTCTCATTGGTCGAACCCATGGCAAATTCGTCCATATTGGTACGGCCAAGAGTCACCATGCCGGCATCCAACATGTTTTGCACCACAGTGGCAGTATAAGGAGAAACAAAGTTATCCAACATTTTGGAGCTGCATGCACTGCGCCAACCTGTTTGGCAGAAAATATCTTTGTAAGCAACCGGCACACCGGTCAAAGCCGTTGCATTACCGGCCGCGATACGCGCATCGGCTGCTTTGGCCTCAGCAAGGGTTTTATCTTGATCGATGGTAACGTAGCCGTTGATGGCAGGATTTTTCGCAGCAATAGCGGCCAAATATTCGGTCGCCAATTCGACTGCGGAAATTTGTTTGGATTGCAGCAGGCTGCTGGCTTGTTTGAGCGTGTAAGCGGTCATTGTGCCGTACTTTCTATAAAACAATTTTTTCTTTCAAAACAGATATTTAAAACATCCGTTTAAATCAATAAATCGAGCCGTCTGAACAGAATATCCTTTCAGACGGCCTTGTAATAGGGGTTTGCCGATAAGCAAAGGCCGTCTGAAACCTTATTCTTCAATCACTTGAGGAACGATATACAGACGGTTGCGCACTTCGGGGGCAACAGCCTGATATTCTGCAGCGTGATCGGTTTCAGTCACTTTATCTTCGCGCAGGCGCAAAGCGGCTTCATGCGGATGCGCCATGGGTTCGATGCCGTCGGTATTGACGCTTTGCATGTTTTCAACCATGGCGAAAATGTCGTTCAACTCGGCAAGCGTTTTGTTTTTTTCTTCGTCCGTTAAAGTGAGGCGCGAGAGTTTTGCGATTTTTTCCACATCATTTAAGCTTAAAGCCATAAAAAATCCTTGTCTGATAGCAATGCCTCTTTGGTTTGGGGTATCATTGCATTTCGTCTTCTATGAAGCGAAGAATTATAACCGAAAACCAAACAGGTTGGCATGGTGTTTTAATTCAGACGGCCTTTTAAGGGGGCATTTATCCGTCTAAAACTGTGTACCTGTTTTTCTTATTTTAAATAATGCTAAACACATCCGGGCTGGGCCGGAATTTCAGGAATCCTATGTTTCGCCTTTTATCTCGTTTCCTCTCTAATGATATTGCCATCGACTTGGGCACGGCCAACACGCTGATTTTTGTACGCGGCAAAGGGATTGTTTTAGATGAGCCGTCCATGGTTGCGATTCAATCCGGCGCAGGCAATAAAAGTAAAATTATAGCCGTGGGCACGGAAGCCAAAAAAATGCAGGGGCGTGCGCCGCGCAATATTGAAATTGTCCGCCCGATGAGGGACGGCGTGATTGCTGATTTTGTGATTACCGAGCGTATGCTGGGTATGTTGATTAAAAAAGCCACCGAAGGACGGTCTTTGGTTCCGCCTCGTGTGGTTATCTGTGTTCCGGGCGGCTCCACCCAAGTGGAACGTAAAGCGATTTTGGATTCTGCGTTTGCTGCCGGAGCGGCAAGCGTACATTTGATTGAAGAACCGATGGCCGCCGCTTTAGGCGCGGGCTTGCCAATTGAAGATGCGGCAGGTTCGATGATTGTCGATATTGGCGGCGGTACGACTGAAATCGGTATTCTTTCGCTGGGCGGCATGGCCTATTCTGCTTCTGTCCGCGCAGCCGGCGATGAATTCGATAAAAGCATCATCCATTACCTTCGCCGCCATCGCGGTGTCTTGATTGGCGAAGCTACGGCCGAAGAATTGAAGAAACAAATCGGCTCGGCCTCGGGCTTTGAAACCGAAACAGCCATGCGCATTAAAGGCCGCAATCTGGCCGAAGGTACGCCTAAATCCTTGGCGGTTACTTCAAATGAAATCCGTGAAGCATTGAGTGAAACGGTAAATCAAATCATCCGTGCCGTCCGTCTGGCTTTGGAACAGGCTCCGCCCGAACTGGCCGGCGACATCGCCGACCGCGGTATTATGCTGACCGGCGGCGGTGCGCTTCTGCACGGTATCGATACCGTCTTGGCCGACGCAACCGGCCTGCCCGTCGGTATTGCCGACCAACCTCTGAACTGCGTTGCCTATGGTGCCGGTAAGGCTTTGGACTATATCGGCAAATGGGATGATACCGTATTCACGGAAAACCCATAAGGTAGATGGTTATGGAACGCTCTTCTTTGCGCTTTGACGAGGCAAAAGGCCCTAAGCTGTTGCCTCGTTTTGTCGTTTATATTGCTCTGGCTGCCGGTCTGATGGTAGCTGATTACCGCTTTTCATTAATGCAGCCTGTACGCGCGGCAGTCATGCCTATGCTCTACCCTGTTCAATGGCTGGCCAATCAACCTGTTCAACTTTATCAATATTTTGCCGACCTCTCCCAGTCTAAATCCGAGCTCTTGGAACAAAACCGCCAGCTTCTGGAAGAAAATGGCCGTCTGAAAATCGATTTGCAGCGGGATAAAGTCAATACCGATGAATTGCACGAATTGAAAAAACTGTACGGTTTGCAACAAAAAGGCATTCACAACGTTATCGGCGCGGAAGTCATTTCCAATGGCAAAGATCCACTTTCCGAAAGACTGATTATCGGCAAGGGCAGTCAAGACGGTTTGAAAGTTGGCGACGCGGTCATCGATCAAAGCGGTTTGATCGGCCTGTTGACACAAGTTCACACACAAAGTGCGGAAATTGGGCTGATTTCGGGCGGACAAAGCATTGTCCCCATAGCTGTCAGCCGCACCGGCGAACGCAACTTGGCATACGGCAATGGCAACGGTTTGGATTTGCGCTATTTCCCAACCGGCTCCGACTTGAAACCCGGCGATGTTCTGCTGACTTCCGGTTTGGACGGTACTTATCCGGCGGGGATTCCCGTTGCAACCGTCAGCAAGGTTGTCCGTGCATCGGGAACGCCTTATTACGATACGCAACTGACGCCTTTGGCCGCTTTACGCAGCAGCCGTTTTGTCTTGGTACTTTCTTCCGCCCCTTCTTCCCCACGCTGATTTCATGAACGATTTTGACGATTCTTACCGTGCAGTACCGCTGCACATCATGGCGGCCAGTCTCATAGTGATGATGATACTGGACTTTATGCCGTTTTCCTTTGACGGATTCTTTTGGCTGCCTGAAATGACGGCACTGATGTTGCTGTATTGGACATTGCACCAACCGCAACGCGCAGGCATGGGACTGGCTTTTGCCATCGGTCTGATTGTCGATGCCGCAACCGCCGCGACTTTGGGCTTGCACGCCCTGTCTTACGTCGTAATGACTTATTTCATCTTAAACCGCCGCCGCCAAATCATGCTTTACGGCCACATTATGCAATTGGCCGCTGTATTGGCTGCACTGCTTCTCAATCAGGCCGTCTTAACTGTTGCCCGTTTGTTTCTTAATCATCAGGTCATCACTTTGCAAGGTTTTGTTGCCCCATTTGTCGGCGCATTACTTTGGCCGATACTCAGCCAGCTAATGTTGATTGTGACCCGTATTTACCGCTCCCGCTGAAAAGATGAAACCGATTCTTCCACGCCGTCTTTCCGGTGGTCAACATACCCAAAAACCTTCCGCTCAGGCAGCACAAGCCGATGCCCTATTGCGCCTGCTCGTTGCTTTTATCCTGATCGTCATCTTCTTTTCCATCTTGCTGGCGCGGTTCTTTTACCTACAAGTGACTCAACACAACGAGTTTTCTGGTCAGGCATCGAGCAACCGCATCACCCTGATTCCAACGCCGCCTGTACGCGGCGAAATCGTCGATATCAACGGCGTTCCTTTGGCCAAAAACTATCCAGTCTTTTCGCTAGAAGTTATTCCCAGCCGCATTGAAGGCAAGATGGAAGATGTTATCGAAGCATTAAAAAAATACGTCGATATCACACCGACAGATTTAAAACGCTTCAAAAAATACCGCGAAAGCTATCGAAAATTTGAAAATATCCCGCTCAAACTCAGGCTGACCGATGAAGAGGCAGCCCGTTTGTCCGTACATCTGCGCGAATTTAAAGGCGTAGAGGTCAATTCACGCACATTCCGCGAATATCCTTACGGCAAACTGACTTCCCATTTCTTAGGCTATATCGGCCGTATTAGCGACAAAGACAAAGAAATGCTGGAAGAAGAAGGCCTGACCGCCCTCTACCGCGGCAGTACGCATATCGGCAAATCCGGCTTGGAAAAATATTACGAACACCAGCTTCATGGCATTCCAGGCTATCAGGAAGTCGAAAAAGATGCTTACGGCAATATCGTCCGCGTATTGAAAAATGTCCCGTCAAAAATGGGGCAAACCTTGCGCCTGGGCATGGATATCCGTATGCAACAGGAAGCCGACCGCATTTTAGGCGACCGCCGTGGCGCATTGGTAGCCATCAATCCGCAAGACGGTACTGTCTTGGCTTTTGTTTCCAAGCCTTCTTTCGATCCCAACCTCTTTATTGACGGCATCGACAGCGATACTTGGAAAATGCTGAATGACGACTGGAAAAAGCCTTTGATCAACCGCGTTACCCAAGGCCTTTATCCGCCGGGTTCTACATTCAAACCCTTTATGGGCATGGCCTTATTAGAAAGCGGCAAAATCACTCAAAATACCATCACCCCCGCTCCCGGCGCATGGAGCATCCCCGGCAGCCGCCATATTTTCCGCGACTCAGTCCGCAGCGGCCACGGCTCAGCCAACTTGAGCAAAGCCATTCAAGTATCTTCAGATACCTTCTTCTACCGCTTGGGTTACGAGATGGGTATCGATAAAGCCTCTCCGTATCTGGCGCAATTCGGTTTCGGCAAAAAAACCGGCATTGACCTGCCCAGCGAATATGCAGGCGTTTTGCCTAGCCGCGAATGGAAAGCCAAACGCTTTGCCAAGTCTTCCGACCCTACCGCGAAAGAATGGCGCGCCGGCGAAATGGTTTCTGTCAGTATCGGCCAAGGCTACAACGCCTACACGCCTTTGCAAATGGCACATGCGACAGCTTCTCTTGCCAATGACGGTGTCGTTCATCAGCCGCATTTGGTCAAAGAAGTATTGGATTTCGGCGAACGCAAAATTACCCGCATCAACCCCAATCCCGAGCGTCAAATTCCGTTCAAAGCCGACAACTTCGAATACGTCAAACGCGCAATGGAAAAGGTATTGAAACCGGGCGGTACGGCGCACCGTATCGGTGGCGGACTTGCTTATACGATGGGTGGTAAAACCGGTACGGCCCAGGTCGTACAAATCAAACAGGGCGGCCGCTACAACGCCGCAGCCCTGCGCGAACAACACCGCGACCACGCATGGTTTATCTCGTTTGCGCCATTGGAAAAACCTGAAATTGCCATTGCCGTTATTTTGGAAAATGGCGGTTGGGGTGCGTATGCCGCGCCATTGGCTCGTGAAATGACTGATTTTTATATGCTTCACGTCAAGCCGCAACAGTTTTCAGATGGCCTTGAGTCAGATTCGGCCAAAACTGAAACAACGAACAAGCATCAGCCTATTACCAGCATTTTCCAATCTGCCTACGGACTGACTTCGACAAGCCCTGCCTCACAGCCGGAGGTTCATCATGAATAACACATCAGCGTGGAAAAATTTCAAATCCACCATTACAGCCCCGATTGACCCTTGGCTGTTTTTTGCCATGCTCGCCATCTACATCATGAGCCTGTTCCTGCTCTATTCTGCAGACGGGCAAGAGTTCGGCCAATTAGAAAACAAAACCATCCATACCGTTTTGGGCTTTGCCCTGTTATGGATTATCGCCGTATTCAAGCCGCAAACGGCTGCCAAAGTTGCCCTGCCGGTTTACATTGTCGGCGTATTACTGTTGATTGGTGTCGAAGTCGCCGGCGTTACCGTCAACGGCTCGACCCGTTGGCTGAGTCTCGGCTTTACCCGTATCCAACCTTCCGAAATCATGAAAATCGGCATTCCCATGACTGTCGCGTGGTATTTCCAACGCTATGAAGGCCGTCTGAAATGGATACATTATATTGTCGCCCTCGTGCTGATTCTTGTTCCTGTCACCCTGATTTTGAAGCAGCCCGACCTCGGTACGGCAGCATTGATTATGGCTTCGGGTATTTTTGTCATCTTCTTTGCTGGATTGCCTTGGAAGGCTATTTTTGCCGCTATTATTGCCTTTGTGGCCGCTTTGCCGCTCTTGTGGAACTACGGCATGCACGACTACCAGAAAACCCGTGTTCTCACCTTGCTCGACCCAACCAAAGATCCGTTAGGTGCAGGCTACCACATCATCCAATCTATGATTGCCATCGGCTCGGGCGGTGTATGGGGCAAAGGCTGGCTCAACGGTACGCAAACCCATTTGGACTATATTCCCGAATCAACGACTGACTTTATTTTCGCAGTATTCGGCGAAGAGTTCGGCCTGATTGGCAATATCCTTTTACTGCTGGTTTACCTTATCATTCTGGCACGCGGATTGTGGATTGCCGCGCAAGCGCAATCCCTTTACAGTCGTACTTTGGCAGGCGCATTGACCATGACTTTTTTCTGCTATGCCTTTGTAAACATGGGCATGGTCAGCGGTATTTTGCCCGTCGTAGGTGTCCCCCTCCCCTTGGTCAGCTACGGCGGCACGGCTACGCTTTCCATCATGGTGGTGCTCGCCCTGCTGATGGGTATTGCCAACGAACACAAAAACCGCCGCCGTAATGCGGATAACGATGACCTAACTGAAAGCGAGGAATAATATGGAACTGGGTGTAGAAATCGGCAAGCTGCTTGTGGCATTTCTCGTGCTGATTAATCCTTTCAGCGCGCTCTCGATTTATCTTGATCTGACACAAAACCACAGCACCAAAGAAAAGCGCAGAATCGCGCGTACTGCCGCATTGGCCGTTTTCATCGTAATCATCGTCTTTGCACTGAGCGGCGGTATCTTGTTGAAAGTACTCGGCATCAGCGTCGGCTCTTTCCAAGTCGGCGGCGGGATTCTGGTTTTGCTGATTGCCATCTCCTTAATGAACGGCAACGACAACCCGGCCAAACCCAAAATTGATCCCCATTCAGAAGAACATCAAAATGCGCAACAAGTCCGCCGCAATGAAAAAGCCATTGCCGTCGTACCCATTGCCATTCCGATTACCATCGGCCCCGGCGGTATCTCCACTGTCATCATTTATTCCTCTGCCGCCAAAAATTACAGCGATATTGCCCTAATTATCATCTCCGGCTTCTTGGTCAGCCTGATTTGCTATTTCATTTTGGTCGTGGCCGGACGCATCAGCAAACGCTTGGGCACTACCGGCCTGACCATCCTCAACCGCATCATGGGCATGATGCTAGCCGCCATTTCCGTAGAGATTATTGTTGCCGGCTTAAAATCCATTTTTCCCCAACTAGTCGCTTGAAGTACAATCATCACAATAAAAGGCCGTCTGAAACATTTTCAGACGGC